>CALWQV010000001.1 GCA_944383785.1 uncultured Enterocloster sp.
TCCCGCAGCTGCGGGAGAGCGAGGGCTTTTCCTACGCCTATGATATTGCCCGCCATCACCATGAGCGCTGGGACGGCCGGGGCTATCCCGACGGGCTGAAGGGGGATCAGATCTCGATCTGGGCCCAGATCGTCTCCCTGGCGGACGTCTACGACGCCCTGGTGAGCAAACGGGTTTATAAGGCCGCCTTCGGCTTTGAAGAGGCCCTGAACATGATCCGGGAGGGGCAGTGCGGCGTGTTTAATCCGCGGCTTTTGGAGGCGTTTTTGGAGAAGGAGAAGGATATACGGGGGATTTATCAAATTTAGCAGAAAATGTTTGACAAACGCCAGGAAAGAAAATATAATGTGGAGATAGCTGAATATGATTCCGCTTTTTTGGCAAACTTATAGAAATATAAGGACGCAAAGTTGAGAGCCTTCCTGCGGCGGTGCCCGCAAAAGGTCGTCTGGCTGCAATCAGAGATGGTTGCGGCTTTTTTGTTTTCTGGGACCATTTACCTGGGGTATTTTTCCTTCATATTAATTGAAAAGCCGGGGGCGGTATGGTAGAATAATTCCAAAGCAACGGTTCAGCCTGCGTATTAAAGGCTGTTTGCGCAAAGACCGGAGGCTTTTGGGGGTACTTATGAAGAGAGGGAGAACAAAGCACCTGGACTTTATCTGCGGCGACATACTTGCCCTGGAGCTGTCATACTTGACGGCCGCTTTTCTGGTCCGGACTCTTTGGCCGAAGGCGGAGGTTTCCTGGAACCTGCAGCAGGGAATTTCGATGATTTTCATCATGTTCACTGTGATTTTCTTTACAGAAGGCTATAAAGATATACTGAGCCGTGGATATTTAAAAGAGATGCTGGCGGTGATCCGCCAGATGGCTCTGATTCTGGCGGTGGATGCGGTGTACATCCTGGCCTTCTGGTTTGAGGGGATCTATACCTGGGGATTGCAGTGCCTTACGCTTCTTCTGGGGGTCTTGTTTATCTATGTGGAACGGATCACGCTGAAGCGATGGCTGAAAAGGAAATTTTCCAAGTTAAAATACGCCAGAACCATTATGATTATTGCCACAGAGGATCAGGCGGAGCGTCTGATCGCCCATATCCAGTCCAGGGCGATTACCATTTTCCGGATTTCCGGCCTGGCGGTTGTGGACCAGGATATGAAGGGGCAGACCATCCGGGGAGTGCCGGTGACGGCGAACCGCCAGGAGATCATAGAATATGTAGGCTCTCATATTATCGATGAGGTCTTGATCAGCGTACCGGGAGATTCAGCCTATGAATCAGAGCTGGCCCGCGAGTTCCTCCAGGTGGGGCTGGTGGTGCATATTTATATGGAACAGCGTTTTGAAGAGCTTCCCAACCGGAGACAAGAGCAGATCAGCGGTATGAATGTGCTTACCTGCTTTAACCGTGAGATTCCATTGTGGATGCTCTTCTGTAAGCGGGTCATAGATTGTGCGGGCGGAGCATTGGGCTCCATTTTGGCGGTGCTGATTGGCCTGGTGATCGGCCCGATTATTTACATAAAATCCCCAGGCCCGATTATTTTCAGCCAGATCCGGGTAGGGCGCAACGGCAGAAAATTCCGAATCTATAAATTCCGCTCCATGCGCCTTGACGCGGAAAAAGAGCTGGAAGGCCTTATGGCCCAAAACAAGATGAAGGGCAACATGTTTAAGATTGACGACGATCCAAGAATTATTCCGGGCATCGGACGTTTTATCCGCCGTACCAGCCTGGATGAATTTCCCCAATTTTTCAACGTATTAAAGGGCGACATGAGCCTGGTGGGAACCAGGCCGCCTACGGAAGCCGAGTACCAGCAGTACAGCTTTTACCAGAATAAACGCCTCGCTATGAAGCCTGGCATCACAGGCATGTGGCAGATCAGCGGCCGCAGTGAAATCACGGATTTTGACGAGGTGGTGAAGTTGGACAGCCAGTATATCGACAGCTGGACCATTGAGAAGGATATCAAAATTATTTTGAAGACGGTGGTTGTGGTGCTTAAGAAGAGCGGGAGCGCGTGAAATGGAAAAGGTTTTGGTGACAATTCAATGTATTGCGTATAATCAAAGGCCTTATATCAGACAGTGTCTGGATGGGCTGGTTTCTCAAGAGACGGACTTTGCGTTCCGCATTTTGGTTCATGATGATGCTTCCACAGACGGAACAGATCAAATTATACAAGAATATGAGCAGCGCTATCCACATCTGGTCAAAGGTATTTATGAAAAAGAAAACCTATACTCCCGAGGCGGCTTTCGAGCAATTATGAAGCTGCTGATGGAAGAAAGCGAGGGTAAATATATTGCCTACTGCGAAGGGGATGATTATTGGACAGACCCTCGTAAGCTTCAAAAACAGGTAGATGTTATGGAGGCTAATCAAGCGGCGCTTTGTACGCATCAGGTTCGCTCTGTTTGGGAGAATGGAGAAAAAACGGACCGTCTGCTCCCGCGAATCACAGAAGATTTTGTTAAAGATACGGAAAAGTTTATTCCGTTTTTGTTTAGCTATGGGAATAGTGATTGTTTTGTATTCCAGGCATGCAGCTTTTTAATGAGAAAGGATCTGCTGGAATTTCCGGAAGGCAGACCACAGTTTATGGAGTTGAGCGATGTGGGGGATGTACCGCTTGTTCTGTATTTAGGAGCAAAGGGACCGGTCGTATACCTTGCAAAAGAGATGGCTTGTTATCGCCTGGCAAGTAAATCATCCTGGTCTAAATCGATGCGTCATGACCGAAATCGCGTTTTAAGGCATGAAGAAAAGATGTGCGCCTGTTTTGAAGAATATAAGAATTACACAGGAAATAAGTATGATTTCTGGATTGATGGAAACATTGCAAAAATACGATTTAATATGCTAATGCAGCGGGGAGAATATGGAAAGATTATGGAGGAGCCATATCGCAGCATATGGAGTGCCTTGCCGGACAAAAAGCGGCAGGCGGTGATGAGGCATTATCGTCATCCTTTTCTAATGAAATGGTACAATCGGATTCTTAGAAAAGTATATGGCTGGTAAAGAATGAGAAATAGGCTGACAAGGAGACAGATGAGATGGAAGATGATCAGAAGGAGGGCATAAGAAAAAAAGCGTTCAGCGGTTTTTTCTGGCGCTTTTTTGAGCGGATTGCGGCTCAGGGCGTGCAGCTTCTGGTGTCGATTATTCTGGCCCGGCTGCTGACGCCGGAAGATTATGGAATTATTGCACTAATTACCGTTTTTATCTCCATCTCAACCACAATTGTGGGGAGCGGCTTGGGTAATGCGCTGATTCAGAAAATAGATGCAGATCAGATCGATTTTTCATCGGTGTTTTACATCAATATGCTTTTAGGATTCCTAATGTATATGCTGCTGTTTGCCGCGGCTCCCTTGATTGCGGATTTTTATCACGAGCCTGCCCTTGTTAAGGTACTTCGTGTGCTCGGGCTTACTTTAATTATTGCGGGAATTAACGGTGTCCAAAGAGCGTATGTGTCCCGGCATTTACAGTTTAAGAGATTCTTCTTTTCTACCTTGATTGGTACCCTGATCTCCGCCCTGATTGGAATTGGGATGGCGTATAAGGGGATGGGATATTGGGCGCTTGTGGCTCAAAACCTGACAAATCATTGTATCGATACGTTAGTATTATGGTTTACGGTACGGTGGAGGCCCACCAGGGATTTTTCCCTTAGACGTATGAAGCGTTTGTACTCTTTTGGATGGAAGCTATTGGCTTCAAGCCTTTTAAACACAATGTACAGCAATGTTTTTTCTTTAGTTGTCGGAAAGATTTACCATTCTGCTGATTTGGCGTATTACAACCGCGGGAATCAAATTCCTGCTTTAATTACCACAAATATTGATACATCGATTCAGAGCGTTTTACTGCCGGTAATGTCCGGGATTCAAAACGACCGGAGCCGTTTAAAAGCGATGGTCCGCCGGTCAATCAGAATCAGCGCATTTACAATGATGCCGGCGATGGCCGGTTTAGCCGCGATCGCAGAACCTTTGACCTGTCTGCTCTTGACAGAGAAATGGCTTCCCAGCGTGCCGTATATGAGAGTTTCCTGCTTCCTTTATTCGCTGTGGTCAATCCATACTTCCAATCTTCAGGCAATTAACGCGATGGGAAGAAGCGATATCTTTTTGAAATTAGAGGTCATAAAATCCATATTGGGGATTGGAATGCTGGTACTGACAATACCAGGAGGATTAGGCATGATGCTGGCGGGAATGTGCCTAAATAGTATTCTTGCAACAGCAATTAATGCGGCGCCTAATCGTAAGTTTTTAAATTATTGTTATGGGGAACAGATTCGGGATATCCTTCCGGCTGCCGCTCTTTCCGCGGCAATGGGAATTGTGGTATGGACGATTTCGCTTCTAAACTTAAATTTATATTTAATGCTTGCGCTGCAGATTTCGATGGGGGCGGCGCTGTACATGGGATTAGCTGCTTTATTTAAAATTGACAGCTTTAGCTATTTAATTCAAACGGCAAAACAGTTTCTGTATAAGAGGAATCTATGAAAAAAATTATTTTGTGCCTGACGATCATAGGACTATTGATTGCTGCCGCAGTCGCGGGAGCGCCTTATATACCTATTATAAATATAAAGGAAAAAGAAGAAAATTGGCGTCAAGCCGAATATGCGATTGATTTTTCAGCCGCTACCGATGAAAAAATTAAGCCGCTTCATGGAATTAATAATGGACCCGCTTTTGAATATGAAGAGGGAAATTTCCATTATGACGCTTCAGGGTTATTTAAACAGGCAGGCATTCCTTATGTACGTCTGCATGATGTGGAATATCCATATGGGAAAGATTTGTTTGCCGATATTCACTGTATATTTCCGGATTTTGATGCAGATCCGGCAGAAGCGGACTCGTACCATTTTGAAGAGACAGATCAATATATTAGCAGGGCAGTGGAAACCGGGAGTCAGATCTTTTTCAGGCTGGGGGAATCCATCGACCATTCCGGCGATGCGCGATACATTAATCCACCGCCGGATTATGAAAAATGGGCGCAAATTTGCGAAGGAATTATCCGCCACTATAATGAGGGATTTGCCGAGGGCTTTTATTATGATATTACATATTGGGAAATTTGGAATGAACCTGATAAGGAACAGATGTGGACGGGAACACAGGAGGAATATTATGAATTATATAAAACGACAGCCTCCTATTTAAAAGAGAAATTTCCGGAACTTAAAATAGGCGGCTGCGCTTTATCTAACGTTAACATGGAATATTTGGGAGATTTCCTTTCTTATATTAGCAGCGGCGAGGCTGCGCCGCTGGACTTTTGCAGCTGGCATATCTATTCGGCAGATCCGATGGATTTATACCGTTCGGCCGGATCTTTCAGAGAGCGCCTTAAGGAATACGGATATGAAACTGCGGAATTAGTGATTAATGAATGGAACTACAATGAAGGATGGTCTGAGGAGGAATTAGAAAATGGATACCAGGTGATGAAGAGCACAAGAGGGAGCGCATATATGGCGGCCAGCATGATTGCAATGCAGGAAGCTGGAATCGACATGGCGATGTACTACGATGCGCAATTTTTAGATTTGTTCTGCGGATTATATGAGGAGAATGCCCGTGGAGATTTAGAGGGTTTGCCTGGCCTCTACGCGTTTCAGTATTTTAACCGTCTCTATCAACTGGGCGGCTGGGTTCCGGTATCCGGCGAGTCAAAGTCAGATTTATATATCTGCGCGGCGTCAAATCAACTGGAACAAGCGGTGCTGATCTCTACGTATTGCAGAGAGGAAGAAAAAAATTTTCGCCTGACACTGCGCTTTCCTGGGATTTACCAGTCAGAAGCGGCAGTTCGCGTGATTGATCAGAAACACGAGGATACATTGACTTGGGAAAAATTGGACGGACAAAGCCTGACGTTGGATATAAAAGCGGACAGCGTTGTTCTAATCCGATTCGTAGATTAAAGAGAGGAGAATAGGAGAAATGGCTAAAGCGGAGATGTTTCGGACCGTTTTGATCGGAGGATTTAATAAAGCGGATGTTTTAAGCTACATAGAGAAGTTGGAGAATGAGCTGGAAAACATGAATTCCGTCAAGGAAAAAGCGGCGGCTTTGGAGGAGTCTATTACAAAATACCTGGAAGATCAGGAAAGCAAAACGCAGGAAAATATGACATCCGATCAGAAATCCAGAGAGACGGAGACTGCCGTTCTTCCTGGTCCGGAAAAGCAGCCGGAGGCAAATAAGCTGCCGGAAGGTATTTCCACGGAAGAATTTCGGGAATTGATGGAAAAGGCACAGAAGTACGACGAGAGTTATGATGCAATCAAAAAGCTGCTTTTGGATTCCCGGATTGAGGCGCAGGTGATCTTGACCGACGCCAGACAAAAAGCGGAAAAAATATTGGAGGATGCAAGGGTTAACGGTATGCTCCAAGTGAAAATGGAAGAACAGAAGCTCCTGACCGATGCCAGGGCTAAGGCGGATGAGATTATTCAGGAAGCAAAAGAAAACGCCAAGCAAAGGAAGGAATTGGCGGATCAAGAAATTATTAAGCGGGTTCAAATTGCCGCCAGCCAGGCGCAGGAAGAGCTGAAAGCTATTCAGGCAAGCATGCAGTTTATCGTAGATTCCCTGCCTGCAAGGCTGGAGCTTGGCATTCAGAAACGGCTGGAAGCAGGTGAGAAGGCAGAGGTGAAAAAGGAAGAGGAAAAGAAACCGGAAAAGCAGGAGGCAGAAGCCCATACAGAGGAAACGGCTCATGGTTGAACAGATCCGGGAGGAATGGATTCAGCAGATGAAACGCCGCAGGAGAAGGAAATACCTTGCGTGGGCGGCAGTATTGGGAATTCTGATCCTGATAACGGCTGTTTATAATATATGGCTTAATCGCATGTTTGAGATAACGCGCTATCATTGTGATTCGGAAAAAATAGCGGATTCCGTAACAATTGCGTTTTTGACGGATCTTCACGGAAAAGAGTATGGAGAAAAGAATAACAAGCTGCTCCGGGCGATTGAAGAAGAAAAGCCAGATCTGATTTTAATTGCCGGAGATATGGTGACTTTCCCTGATTCGGATATTCATGTGGCAGTGGAGCTTTGTCAGGCGCTGGCCTCGATTGCGCCCACGTACTACTGCTACGGAAATCATGAGGGCCAGTGGATGCATAATGGCATTGATGGAGAAACGATACCGATTGACCAATATATTGAGAAAACAGGGGCGATTTTTACACCATCTGAGGCGGTTGAGCTTGAAATAAACGGAAATCGAATCAGTATAGGAGGGGTGCCGCAGGGATTGTCCGGGTATGAACAGTGGGGAAGGCAAAGAGTAGAGAATCTAGAGCGTTCAGACGGGTTCCGAATTTTAGTATCCCACCATCCGGATCTTTATTACGAAAAATTGGCGGATGTACAGGCGGAATTGGCGGTAGCAGGACATTTTCATGGCGGTTTAATCCGAATTCCAGGGATTGGCGGGCTTTACCATCCGGACGGAGGTATATTTCCGAAATATGACGGCGGGCAGTATGAACTGGAACATGGAACGCTTATTGTAAGCAGGGGATTGGGAAATCAAGGAGTGATTCCAAGAATCTTTAATCAACCGGAATTAGTTATCATTACGTTGGAAAGCGGCAAATAAGAAAGAAGGAGGAAGAAATGGTTTCAGTAATCTTGTATCTTTTAAGAAGGGCCTTGTCATTAATGGCATTCCTGCCGGTTGCGGTAGTGGTGGTATTTATATTAATTAATTCAGAAAAAAATTTGATGGTAACATTAAAGCGTAATAGCAAAAGAGCAGGACGCTACGGAATTTTGACGATTATATTAGCGATTTGCTATTGCGGCGTAGTATTTGGCGTAGATTGGCTTTGGATGAAAGAGGGGGACCAGGCTGTGGTTAGCCTGAATTATCTGGAAGCTTCCAGCGGGCTGAACCCCAACCGCACAAAATTTACTGCCAGCGAATTGATTTCAGACGAAATTATGGAAGAAATTATACAGGAAAACGGTATAACAGGAATTAGCCCGGAGGAATTAAAAACCTGTTTTTCCGTTGTGCCGTTAGCGGGATCGGAGGAGGTTTCCCTTGAGCAGCCATATATTTCCACAGAGTACCAGCTATCCTTTCGAAATAATATGGAAGTTTCCGGTTTAAATCCAAAGAGGATTCTTGATTCCTACTCAGAAGCGGTTAAGCGTCAGTTCGCTCAGAACTATTCAAGGAAGACGGATGTACTGCAGATTGATTTTTCTGATTTAGATACAGCGGATTATATGGATGTTGGTACGATTCTTAATGAAAAGGCAACGGATGTTTGGAACTACATGAATATATGCAGCCAGGAAAACGGCAGCTTCATGGCAGAATCCACAGGGGAGACATTCCGAACGTTGAGGGAAAAAGTCGGGACATTCCGCGATGTGGAGTTAGAAAATTATAATGCCCTGGTTTTAGCAGAAGGGCTTTCGAAGGATAAGGGGCAGTATATCGCAAAATTGAACTATGAAAACAGGCTGCAGAATATGAACTATGAGAAAGCGATGGCTCAGTATGAGATTAATCTCCAGGCTGTGGATATGTATGAAAGGGATATGGCCCGAATCGTTCTTGTGCCCACACGCGATCAGGAAGGCGAATTTTATATGTCCCGTACAAAGCTGGGTGTAGATCATTTTTCGGATGCAGCGGCCCAAGCGGCTTCATTGGCCTCTTCAATCTCTAAAACCATATCGGCAAATAACTATAGAATTACACAGCTCCAAAATGGAACAAGCGCTTCGGAGGAAGCGGAGCGTTTGATCGAACAGATGAAGGGAGATTTGCAGAATCTGGCTGATCTGGCACTAAAAACTGTCAGCGAATATGATGCGAAGAATGCGGAAAATTATATCCTAGTAACTCGCCAGGAAAACTTCGAGAGTTTAAAAAGCAGCGTGTTGAGAACGGCGAAACTAGGCGCGGTATTTATGGCAGCGGCGGCCGCCGCGTTTGCGTTGAAGCCGGAAGCTAAGAAAAAGGGGGAGAAGAAGTCCTATGAAGCAGTTTGATTTATTAGGCTATATTCGAAAATTCCAGATACCGATTGTGATTTTTTCACTTTTGGCCGGTATCGCCGGATTTCTGATTTTAGTGCGCATGCAGACATATACGGCCAGCGCGATTATTCGTTATGCCAATGATTCGGCCGAGGATGGACTTGCGCCGGATGGGACGAGAATTGATACAACGGAAATTTATTCGTCGAAGGTGATTTCTCAGGTCTTTTCGAGGCTGGGATTGGACTATGCTACCTATAATATTGATGATTTTCGCTCCAGAGTGGCGGTAACGCCGGTTATGACGGAAAAAGAACAAGCTATGGAAGTCGCTGCGCTAAACAGCGGCACGGAGCTTGAAACGGGTCAGCCAACAGAGTATCAAGTGACATTTACTGCCGTGCGGGGAGATTCCGGTGATTTGGAGATTTTCGCGAGACAGTTTTTAGATGAGATGCTGGATGTATATATTGCATCCTATGGGGAGAGCCATATTAATTATGACTCCCCGGCAATTAATGATATCTCTGGCTTGAGCAGCCAAAATTATGATTATCTGGAGCAGGCAGAAATCTTAAGAGACTCCATTAGCAATGCGTGCAATGCGCTGGACGGTCGGATTAATTCTGATACGGAAGCATTCCGGTCTACGGCTACAGGATATTCTTTTTCAGATTTGCGCAGAGAATTTGCCCTTTTAAGAGATGTGGAAATTTCCAATCTTTATGCCTGGATCTTGGGCAATCGGGTAACGGAGAATCATGATGTGCTGGTGGCAAAATATGAGAACCGAATTCAGAATTATGGTTTGGAAAATGATGAAAGTCAGGAAAATATTGCCGCGATTCAGGAAATTATTGATACCTATGTCAGAATGATGCGTGAATCCGGAAATACGAACATTACATATGAGTATATTTTAGATCAGCTGCATGATGATTTATATACGATGGAAGGAGAAAGCGGCGGAGAACCGGAGAAGGCATTTGACCAGACGGTAGAATACGATGCCCTTTTGAGCGGATTTATTACAGAAAATACAGACTATGCCAGCGCGCTGGTGGATATTGCATATTGCCAGTATATTTTAGATGTGTACAATGGGCTGGTGCGGGACAATTCTGATGTGATGGTGCAGATGCCAGAGGAAGCGGTGGCGATGGAGACAGAACTGCTGCCTGATAACGGGAATATTCCGGAAACGGATGAAAGTACTATGGATGGAGCCATTGTAACAGAAGCGGCGGCGAACCAGGCTGTCCAAACCGCTGAGGAAGCTCCGTTGCCAATTATCTATGAAAGCAGTCCTGAGCTGCAGGCAGAAGCGCAGAGAAGAATCGATGAGCTGACGGCTAAGTTAAATTCTCTCTACGAGATTTTAAGAGAAACAAATAATGAATTTAATGAGTATATGGGAGCGGCCAACATCAATATGATGGCGGGAATCGCGGTAAGCCCATTAATCAAGATTGGCAGATATGTAGCCTTAATTACGGTCTTCTTTGGCCTGGTAGCATGTATAGGAGCCGTGGTAGTTGGACGTCTGAAAGATATATTTGATTACTATGTATTTGTGGATCGAAAAACGGGGCTTCCGAATCGGGCGGCCTGCGACCAATATATTGCAGGTTACAGTAAAGGACTTTTGGAAGGAGACTTTACCTGTATTACAGTCCGGGCTGAAAAAATCGGAGAGAAAAATCGTCTGTACGGAAGAGAAACAACGGATCAGATGCTTCGCAGTTTTGGTCATATGCTGCGGGAAACATTCCAACATGAAAGCGATGTTTTCCTTGGGTTAAATGGAATCGGACAATTTGTAATTTTTGCGCCGCATATGACTTATTTGAGAGCCAGATCCTATCTGAAGCAGCTAAAAAAGTCGGTTGCGGAATATAATGCAGCAGAGAGCTGTTCGATCGAATATGTTTTCGGTATCGCGGATTCAGCCACAACTGGAATTTACCAGATCCGGGAACTGCTGATTAAGGCGTTGAGTATGGAGAAAGAGAATCCGGATGATCCTTCCCCCAGTGATGGAGCAGAAAGCAAGGGAACGGATAAGTCGAAAGTAATTATGCAGCTGGATGAATTGAAAAAGGCTCTTCATGGATAAATAATGGCGGAGGCAGACATATGAGTGTACGGAAAACGCTAGTGACACTAATCTATATGGCGTGCTGTATTTTGATGTATTTTCTGCACGAAGGCGGCATTACCATCGCCGGCATCAATTTTATGTATTATTATCTAATGGCGTTGATTGGCGTGGTATTCGTCTTTGGCTGCTTCCTTGTGAATCCTGATGTGGACCGGCTGCTGATGACCGGACGGTATGTATTAATTTTAGCGTCCCCGTATCTGTTTTCCATGTTTTATTCCATGCTGATCTGGATTTTGACCTTGACGCCGTTTCGCGTGATGCTGCGGGGATTTTTTCAGCCCAGCTATCAAATCCTTGCGATTTGTATGGCCGCCGCCGCAGTTTACTTGTTTGGCGAGAAAGGGGTTTATTATCAGCTGGCAGGCCTGTTCGCGGGGTATCTTCTTATTTTCGCCCAGCTGATTGCGAGCGGAGGCGGGGTAGGAAATTTTATACGCGAATATATTCAGCTGATTGTTACCAGGGGAAGCGTGTTAGGCCCTATGATGGAAAGCATCGAGGATATGGCGTATGCGCATGGGATGGGCTTTTTTATCCTTTTTCTTGTTTTTACATGGAAGGAGAATCAATATAATCTCTTATTTCTGATACCGGCGCTGATGTTTTTTATGTCCGGATATAAGAGAAGCGCCCTCTTGGGCTGGGTTTTAGCCTTTGCGTTTTTCGTAATGTGCCGTGTTGTGCCGAAGGGGATTCGAAAAGCGGCGGTCATTTTAGGCGGTATGTTTTTGGCAATAGGCGGAATCATATATATCTGGCTGCTAGCGAAGGGTCTTGTGGATTTAATATTTGAGAAAATCGGGGTGGACAGTATGGGACGCAGTGAAATTTATAATGCAATGCGTCCATATTACGAATTTACCCCGGTCTATTTGGGAAAGGGATTAGGGTATGTAAACTATTCGATCGGAGCTGGGCTTATTAACGTAGGAAATGAGATGAGAGGCGATATCCATAATGATTTACTGCGCCAATATATTGAACTGGGAATGGTGGGGTATTTCATTTGGCTGGCTCTATTTTGCGTATGGCGTTTGAAGGAACTGATGAAACGGGCGGATGTACAGCTAGGGCTTTTTGCCTTGATGTCTTTTGCGTATGCATTTGGATGTTACGCGACGGAAAACATGTATTATCGCTTTAATACAACCCTGGCGTTTGGCGCGGTGCTTCTTTCCTATGCCGTGCAGAGAGAGAAAAAAGCAAAGGAATAGATTTGATATGGGAGAAGGAGAAAGAGGAAAGCTTGAGCTTGAAATACCCAGAGGGCTTCAGGAGTTTTCGCTGTATCCCAATACTTCTGCGGTTTTGGAGACTCCCAGAAAATATCCAAAGCCCCAAAAGACCGTTTCCGTTATACTGCCGGTTTACCGAACAAAAGCTTATATCCGTCAATGCCTGGAATCTCTTTTAAATCAGGAGACAAAAGCAGACTACGAGATTATCGTGGTAGAGGACGGCTGCCCGGATCAAACTCTGTCAGAGGCGGAGGATTTGCTGGCCGATCCGAAAATTCAAGTAATACGGCAGGAAAATAAGGGACTTTCCGGAGCAAGGAATACAGGAATTGACCGGGCGGCAGGAGAGTACCTGGTTTTTGTGGATTCAGACGATTATGTAATGCCATGGATGCTGGAAACGCTTATAAAACCAATGCGCTCCGGACAAATGGATTTGACGGCGGCCGGATATACGGAGCGAAAAGAAAGAAATGGCAGAACGCAGGAGAGGCTTCTTGAAGGCGGGAAGGCCGGGCCACATGGAATCACCGGCTTTGCATGGGCAAAAGCTTTTCATCGCGGGTTGTTTGAGCGAATTAGATTCCCGGAAGGTTATTGGTTTGAGGATACGATTATTAAGCATTTAATAGCGCCGATGGCCGCAGGAATTTTTTGCTGTGAGCAGCCCGTGTACGTATACCGCAATCGAAAAGGCAGCATCAGCCGGAACGCAGGTTCAAGTCCGAAATGCATTGATTCCACATGGATTACCTGGCAGATGCTCAAAGACCGAAGAGTGCTTGGGCTGGTGAATGACCGGGCATATTTGGATTATTTCTTAAGACAGCTTGTTTTAAACTTTAAGAGGGAGCGAAAGGTTCCGGAGGAAATTAAAAAGCAGATTTTCAGCTGGACGGCCCAGATCGTAAGAAATGAATTCCCTGAGTCAGTTTTTCTTAAAGGCGATTGGAAGAAGGGAGAAAGGCTGTACCGGAGCTTGCTGGAAGAGAATTATCGGGCATATTGCTGGTACTGCCGTTTGGCCCGGTAGAAGGCAAAAGAGAGGTTTTATGAGAATCGTATTTATTGTGACAAAAGTGGGACGAGGCGGAGCGCAGCGCGTGTCTACCGTGCTGGCCGGTTATTTGCAGGATCAGGGGCATGAGGTTCATATTCTCTGTTATGAGGCCAATGGCAGCTATCCTGTAAAAGACGGAATATCGGTGACCCAGCTGCCAAACTCAAAGAATGTACTGGCAAAGCACATAAAGAGGACGAAGGCATTTTTCGCTTTTTGCAGGGAGAAAAAGATCGATCTGATTATTTCGCTATTCCGAGGTTATGACTATACATGGCTGTACCGTACCCTCTTTCCGGTAAAACTGATTTTATCACAAAGAAATGATCCGAAAGCAGAATATGATGGGCATCTGATTCCCTGGCTGGAAAGCCAGCTGTATTTTAGAGGGACGGACCATGTGGTATTTCAGACGTCAGAGGAAATGGAATATTTTGGATTACGGATTCGGAACAAGAGCGAAGTAATTGCGAACCCGATTATGGAAGGTCTGCCAGAACCATGGGAGGGGCCGCGAAGAAAGGAAATCGTGAACTTCTGCCGGCTATCCCCTCAAAAAAACCTGAAATTGCTGATCGATGCATTTCGCGAGCTTTCCCTTGAAGCGCCTGGATACCGTCTTAAAATTTATGGGAACGGAGCGCAGCGGGAAGAACTGAAGAAATATATAGAGGATCAAGGGCTGGACGGACAAGCGGAAATTCTTCCGTTTTCTCCGTCCATTCATCAGGAGATTCGGGAGGCCGCTATGTTCGTGTCTTCTTCTGATTTTGAAGGGATTTCCAATTCTATGCTGGAAGCGATGGCCCTGGGACTTCCCTGTATTTGCACAGACTGTCCTGCCGGAGGCGCCCGTATGGTAATCCGAAACGGAGAGAATGGAATCCTGACCCCGGTAGGACAGGTGGAACCATTAAAAGAAGCAATGCTTTCACTGATTAAAAATCCGGCCTTAGGGGAGCGGCTGGGGAAAGAGGCGGTTAAGGTCCGGGAAACATATTCTGCGGAACGGATTTGCCGCCAGTGGTATGAGATGATTCAAAAGGTTGTAGGCATAAAATGAAAATCGCGATTATTGGACATAAAAGGATCCCTTCCAATGAAGGTGGGATTGAAAAAGGCGTGGAGATGCATGCTGTGCGCATGGCGGCTTTGGGACATTCCGTAACCGTCTATAACAGAGGCGGCCATAATGTGTTTGGTAAAGAATATGACGGGGAAAGAAGAAAAGCCTATAAGGGAGTCCGGATTGTTACGATTCCTACAATGAGCGGCGCGCTTTGTGTTCCGATATACTCTTTCCTGGCTACGCTTCACTGTATCATTTCCAGGTACGATGTGGTCAGCTACCGCGCTTCCGGTTCCTGCGTGATGATTCCGCTGGCAAAGCTTTTCGGACTCCGCTGTGTGGCCTCTTTACATGGCATCGATAGCCAAAGGGATAAATGGGGAAAATTCGCCAGGCGATATCTTAGGTTTGGGGAAAAGATGGCGGCTACAAAGGCGGATGCCTGTCTGGTTTTAAGCCAAAATACCAGAGATTATATCCGGAACAAATATGGCACGAAGGCGATTATTTTCGCAAATGGAATCACAAAGCCTCAGCTGTTGGAAGCATGTGAAATTAAGAAAAGATTTGGCCTGGAAAAGGACGGATATTATCTTTCCCTGGGCAGAATTGTGCCGGAAAAAGGTCTTCATTATCTGATCCAAGCCTTCCGAGCGTGTAAAACCGGGAAAAAACTGGTAATTGCGGGAGGCGGCGAAGCCGATAGCCAATATTATAGCGAGTTAAAAAAGATGGCGGAGGGGGACGAAAGAATTTTATTTACCGGCTATGTAAAAGGAAGGGTAATCGGTGAACTCTACAGCAATGCTTATGTATTCCTTCTGCCCAGCAATTTAGAGGGTATGGCGAATGCGCTTCTGGAGGCGATGAGTTATGGAAACTGCTGCCTGGTCAGCGACATTCCGGAAAATGTGGAAGTGACGGGAGACTCTGCCCTTACTTTTAAAAAAGGAGATATAGAAGATTTAAAACAGAAGATTCAGTATTTGGAGGATGAGCAAAAAGAAGCGGCACAATACCGAGGCGGAGCGCAGCAGCACGTATTAGACCGTTATAATTGGGATTTAATTGTGGAGCAGATGCTGGAAATCTATCAGGGCAACTTGATTCATTATGAGGAGGTATTAGAAAGGCACAGAAGGCGGGAAGGGCAATGGTCAAAGAACGAAAGGCTGGAATAATCGGGGTATATGGAAAAGGACCGGAGTTCACAACCGGACAAGCGGTTAAGTGTTTTGAGCTGATCTCCTGGCTGCAGGATCGATATGGCCCGGAACAGATTATGGTGGTGAATACCTGGCGCTGGAAACGAAATCCAATCCGTTTGATGGTTCGGTCGGCGGAGGCATTTTTGTTCTGTAAAAATGTGTTAATGCTGCCAGCGCAGAATGGGATTCGCGTGTTTGCTCCTTTATGTTTTTTGGGGAAAAAGTTGACGGGAAAGCCGGTGCATTATGTAGTGATCGGAGGATGGCTGGGAGACTTTTTGCGGCAGCATCCTTTTATGAAAAGACTGGTCGCCGCTTTTGACGGCGTCTATGTAGAAACGAAAGCTATGGTAGATCAACTGGAAGAATTGGGACTGACGAATACGGTTTATCTGCCGAATTTTCGAAAAACTTCAAAGGAAAAGCCGGTGGCGGAAGTGCTTCCGTTTCAATCAAACGCGCCATTAAAAGTATGTACCTATTCCCGGGTCGTAAAGGAGAAAGGAATAGAGGATGGCATTCGGATTGTAAGGCGGGCGAATGAGAAACTGGGCCATATGGCTTTTCGCCTGGATATTTATGGCAAGATTGCCAGGGAATACGAGGGAGAGTTTCAAAAAATTCTGGAGACAAATCAGGATCTTGTGGAATACAAAGGCGTGAAAGAGGCGGATCAGGGGGCGGAGACTTTGAAAGGCTATTTCGCGTTATTATTCCCAACCTACTATGCTGGGGAAGGGTTTGCCGGAACCGTACTGGATGCGTTTGCGGCGGCAACCCCGGTTATAGTCAACGATTGGAAATATATAAGGGAGATGGTTTGGAACGGAGAAAATGGGTTTATTTACCCATTCCGTGATGTGGACGCCGCTGCCGCGCTTTTGTGTAAGCTCAAGGAGGATGACAGTTTATACCGCAGACTTCGGGAAGGCTGTATAAGGAGCGCAGAGATGTATCGGCCGGAAGCCGTGTTAAGCAAGCTGGATCGGCGGATGAGATAAGCGTCAGAGAGGAGACAGAAAATGGATGGACTTCTAAAAAATGCGAAACGTGTTTTTGTGACAGGAGGAGCGGGATTCATAGGATTTTACCTATGCAGGGAGCTGCTGAAGCAGGGGATACAGGTGACGGCTTTGGACAACCTGAATGATTATTATGATGTGTCATTAAAAGAGTACCGCTTAAGGCAGTTGTCCGCTTTTGACAACTTTTATTTCCAAAAGTGTGATTTGTCAGATGAAGAGGCGCTGAATCGGACGTTTGCGGAATTTCAGCCGGAGATTGTAGTGAATTTGGCTGCGCAGGCTGGCGTTAGATATTCGATCGATCATCCGCGGGCGTATATCAACAGTAATATTGTCGGCTTTTTTAATCTGCTGGAGGCATGCAGGCAAAGCATGGACTCCGGACAGACTCCTGTGCGGCATTTGGTGTTTGCCTCTTCGTCTTCTGTGTACGGAATGAACCCGAAAGTACCCTATTCGGTGTCCGACCAGACGGATTGGCCGGTGTCGCTGTATGCGGCTACAAAGAAAAGCGATGAGCTTCTGGCATATGCATACGCCAAATTATATGGGATTCCGATGACAGGACTTCGCTTTTTTACGGTTTATGGGCCATTAGGAAGGCCGGATATGGCTTACTTCAAATTTGCCAACCGAATGGTAAAGGGAGAAAAAATCCAAATTTACAATTATGGGGACATGTATCGTGATTTTACATATATTGACGATATTGTAAAAGGAATTTTAAAGGTAATGGACCGCGTGCCGTCAAAAGATGAACGGGATGCGATGTATCGGATTTATAATATTGGAAATCATAAGCCGGAGAATTTGATGCATTTTTTAGACGTGCTGGAGAATAGCTTGCTGGAGGCCGGCGTAATCAGGAATAAGGTGGAGAGGGAGCTGCTTCCAATGCAGCCGGGCGACGTGTACCAGACCTTTGCGGATGTAGAGGATTTGAGAAGGGATTTTGGATTTGTTCCAGCAACTAATTTGGAAGAGGGACTGAGGAATTTTGCAAAGTGGTATAAAGAATACTACGGTTAGCGTTATTATACCGGTTTATAACGGAGAGAAATATCTGAGGGAATGCCTGAATTCGGTCCTAAGGCAAAGCTATCGTAATTTAGAAGTTATAATCATTAACGATGGCTCTACCGATCATTCCTGGCAAATAATAGAAGAATATTCCGCCAGATATAATCAGATTAAAGGAATTTGTCAGAAGAATGGAGGCATTGCCAGCGCCAGAAATAGAGGGCTTGACCAGGCGTCAGGCGATTATATATTTTTCCTGGACTGCGATGACATTCTAAGGGAGCGGGGGATAGAGCTTCTTCTGGAAAGGGCTAAAGGGGATCAGGCGGATCTGGTAATTGGAAATGTGATGTATTTTTATCATCATAACCGTCATTTGGAGCGGCCGGGGCGTATTTTGAAAGATGGACTTTATGAGGGCCATGAAAAACTGAAGCTAGTGCATTTGAACCCGTTTGGAGTTAATAAACTTTGGAAAAGGCAGGTGATACAGCGCAGACAGCTCCGGTTTGAGCCCTTTACAGTAGGGGAAGACGCAAGCTTTTATCTGCGCTTTCTGACATTTGCTGCGAGGATTTCCCTTGTGGAGGAATGCGTATCTTACTATCGGCTTTCAGATTCCAGTTTAGTCCACACATGGTCGATGAAACAGTTGGAGCCGCTGGAAGTTTACCAACGGATGGAAGAATTCTACCGGAAGCAAGGCGGGATGGAGGCCTATATACAGGAGTTAGCGTATGATCGGCTGTTTTTTTGCTGTAATACCATACGAAGGCTTCCTTTGTGCAAGGACAAAGGAATGCGAAGGCGGCTGATGGAGGTGCTTTTAAAAGAAGGGAGTTCTTTTACTGCCTCCCTGCCGGAGGGAAGAGAAGAATTAAAGCTGCTAAAGGATAAATTGCAGTGGTATCAAAAATATAAGGGATTGTACTGCTCAAGCTTATGTTCGCTCTGTTATAAAGCTGCGAGAAAGCTGAAACATATGCGGGCGAAGCGAAATGGAACTTTGGGAGAACAGATATGAACGAAGATTACTGGGTGTACGATATTGCGGATCGAGATAGTATTGTCATATGGCAAGAGTCCGTCTGCGGGGGAAGTATAGTAGGAAAGGCTGCCTTAAAGGGAAAGGAGTTCTTTTTTTACGCGGATACAAAACAGAGGCGGGGAAGCTTTTTTGGCACAGGCCAAGGGGAGCTTCTGCATATGCTGTTCCATAAAGCAGAACAGTGTGAGAGAAGGCTTCCGATTGTATATTTTTTTAACTGCTGCGGAGCGAACCTGAAAGAGAAAACTGCGGCGTTGGACAGCTACGCCAGGGTATTCCGGGAATTTGTTGGTTGTGAAGACGATCATCTTCAGGTCGGCGTAGTGTGCGGAAATTGCGTAGGAGGAAGCGCCTATTTAGCCAGCATGTGCGATGTGATTTTGTTTTCCGGAAGCAAAGGGAACCTTTGTTTGACCGGTCCTAAAATTGTTTATGAGTTTATGGGAGAGATATGCTCAAAAGAGGAACTGGGCGGGTATCAGATTCATAGTAAAAATGAGACGATTACGCAGATCTTTGAGGATGAGGCGGAGTGCCGGGAACAGTTGGAAACGCTTTTGTCAGCGTTCTACCAAAAGGAGCGGCCTTATGAGGAGCCGGAACAGCCGCTGGACAGCCGGATTCTTCCGATGACCAATAAGCCCTATGATGTCCGCGAAATCATCCATAGCCTGATGGATCGTAATAGCTTTAAGGAAACCTCCGGCGAGTTTTCTCTCAACCTGGTGACAGGGATCGGAAGAGCGGGCGGTATTCACGTGGGGATACTTGCAAATCAACCAATGGTCTTGGCGGGGACGATTGACTGTGATGCTGCGGAAAAAGGAATTCGTTTTTTAAAACAGTGTAAAAAACTAAAGCTTCCGCTGTTGGTGATTTCGGATGTTCCCTCTTTTCTTCCCGGAACCCTGCAGGAGAAGAAGGGAATTGAAATGAAGGGGGGAAGATTTTTAAAGGCAATGATACGGCTGGATACGCCGAAAATTACGCTGATTTTACATAAAAGCTTTGGCGGGGCCTATATTGCTATGAACAGCTTAGGACTGGGAGCTGACCAGGTATATGCCTGGCCGGGGAGCACCATTGGAATTATGGGTGGTCGTATGTCCGCCTCTTTAAGTAAAGGCATTTCTCATTTAAGCCTGGAGGATCATTTGAAAAGCGGAAGCTTGTCCGGGATTATTATGCCGGAGGACACAAGGAAGATTTTGATTCAGGCTTTTCAAGACGGCAAAAACAGAGAAGTTAGATGAATTGAATAGGAGGAAAAGGTATGGTATTAGGATTATTTGGGGCTGGAGGAGCAGGAAGAGGGCTTTATGATGCGCTGAGCAAAGATCAAAGAGTACAGGAGAGCTACGAGAGAATTGTATTTGTAGATGATGTGGTGGGAGTAGCGCAAATCGATGGCGTTGACGTGCTGACTTTTGATGAGGCGATCCGGTGCTATGCAAATGACGAATTGAAATTTCTGATTTGTTTAGGCGGTCCTGCCGCCAGGGAAAAGGTATACTATAAAATTAAGGAGAAAGGATATAGCCTGGCGACATGGATTCATCCCCGCGCAGAAATAGCCGCTACTGTTAGCCTTGGGGAGGGTAATATTATTTATGATTGTTACCTGGATGTTGGAGTTACGATCGGCAATAATGTTCTGATTTATAAAAATGCGGTGATTGGCCACGACTCGGTTGTAAAGGATCATAGTGTGGTTTCGGTAGGAACGTTTATTGGCGGTCACTGTGTGCTGGAGACAAAGACATATTTCGGCCCATGTGCGGCGGCGAGGGATCAGGTTCATGTGGGCCAGGAGTCTACGGTGGGGATTAATGCGGCCGTATTTAAAGATGTTCCGGATGGAAGCGCGGCGATTGGCAATCCGGCAAAAATTGTGCCAAAATCTCAGAAGGGGTTGTTTGAAAAGTAGAGCCGTTTTTATAGCAGGAGGGAGTAAAGGGAAATGAAAATTACAGTTGCCGGGGCGGGGTATGTGGGACTTTCAAATGCCGTACTTTTATCCTTAAATCAGCAGGTAATCGTATATGATATTTCGAGAGAACGGGTAGAGCAGATTAACCGGAGAATCCCACCTTTTAAAGATAAAGAAATTGAACAGTATTTTGCCCAAAAGAAGCTCAACTTGACAGGCAAAACGGATCCGAAAGCTGCGTTTGAGGATGCGGATTATGTCATTATTGCTACGCCTACCAATTATGATACGGATCAGGATCGTTTTGATACCGCTTCCGTGGAAACAGTGATTGCACAGGTACTGCAGTATGCTGCTAGGGCGGTGATCGTGATTAAATCGACCGTTCCGGTAGGATATACGAAGCGGGTTAAAAGGCTGTTTAAGACAGACCGGATTCTGTTTTCACCGGAATTTTTGAGGGAAGGGAAGGCGCTTTATGACTGTTTATGGCCTTCTCGTATTGTTGTGGGAGAAAGGTCGGAACGTGCGCGCTATTTTGCGAATCTTTTGAAAGAGGCCGCATT
Organism: uncultured Enterocloster sp.; assembly: GCA_944383785.1. Classification (GTDB taxonomy): domain Bacteria; phylum Bacillota; class Clostridia; order Lachnospirales; family Lachnospiraceae; genus Enterocloster. The sequence continues at coordinate 21,377 of CALWQV010000001.1, forward strand.
AAAAGAAGAGATTCCTATGATTTTTACAGATTCCGATGAGGCAGAAGCAATTAAGCTGTTCGCGAATACATATCTGGCCATGAGAGTCTCTTTTTTTAACGAGTTGGACACTTACGCCAAAATTAAGGGACTGGACAGCAGACAAATGATTGAGGGGGTTTGCCTGGATCCCAGGATTGGAGATTTTTATAATAATCCTTCCTTCGGTTACGGCGGGTATTGTTTGCCAAAAGATACAAAACAGCTTCTTGCAAACTTCCGCGACATACCGAATCGGATGATCCGCGCGGTAGTAGAGGCAAATCATACCAGAAAGGACTTTATTGCCGAGGATCTTTTGTCCGGAAATCCGGATAAAGTCGGGATCTACCGCTTATCGATGAAAGCTGGGTCAGATAATTTTCGTCAATCTTCGATCTTAGGAATTATAAAACGACTTAAAGAAAAAGGAATATCGATGGTAATTTACGAACCTGGCCTGCAAGCAGATCAATTTGAAGGGATTCCGGTTGAAAGAAATTTGGAGAAATTCAAGCAAAACGCGCAGGTTATCGTAGCCAACCGGTGGACTGCGGAGTTAAAAGATGTGGAGCAGAAAGTATATACCAGGGATTTATATAAAAGAGATTAGAAAATCCCTGGATTTTGGGTTAAGAATTGCTGCTTATATCTTGTTTTGGCTGCTTTTCTTCATCGCCATATAAGAGTAAGCCTACCGATCCTTTTTGGTTAATAATTTGGTTTGCGCCGACTACGGTACTGTAGGCTGGAATATTTTTGCATACAACTGCATTTGCTCCGATGGCAACATGGTCGCCAATCGTTATCTTGCCAAATATTTTTGCTCCGGGGCCGATGTAAATGTTATCGCCAAAAATAGGGGCGGCATTTTCCGCGCTATTTTCCCCAGCCCTGGAAAATGCCCCTATATTTACGCCAACCTGAATCCGGATATTTGAACCGAATTTTGCCGCCTGGTTCACTACAATCGTACCGATATGCGGCAGACATAGTCCTGGGCCGAAAGAGTTTAAGCCGATCGAGTACCCGCATTTTGCGCCATAGCGGTAAAGACGAAGCTTATAGAGATTTCCTAAAAACCTTTGTTTGAAACGATTCGAAGTATTCCAATGGTACTCGGCTTTTCGCAGTAAAATTTGATAGTACCAGGGTGTGGGGATTAAATAGGCTTTCAAGCATTTGGCAAAAGATAGAGAGTGTATCCCTCTTTTAAAACCGTGCGCTTTCAGATCTGCATTGATATAATATTTTAAATCCATTTTAGTTTTTATCATAATTGTTCCTTTCCTTATTGCTTTACCCTTCACCCAACCGGCACCCACACCGTAAACACGCTTCCATGCCCGGGGCTGCTTTCCGCCGCGGCCCATCCCCCGTGGACCTGGGCGATCCAGCGGACCATGGAGAGTCCCAGGCCGGTGCCTTCGCTGCTTCTGGAAGCATCCGCCCGGTAAAACCGATCCCAGATCTTTTCCAGGTCTTCCTTTTGGATGCCGATTCCGGTGTCGGATACGCGGATCACGGCCATAGGCTGGCTGGTTTCATCTGAGGGAGACTCTGTGGACAGGGACACCCGGATAAAGCCGCCGGGCTGATTGTAGCGGATGGCATTGGTGATCAGGTTGGTAATCAGGCGGATCATCAGCGTCTCGTCGCAGTTCAGTGTGAGATCCGGCTGAATTTGAGTTTCCATGGTAAGGCCCGCGGCTTCGGCCGCCGGCTCCAGGTCCATGCAGGTCATGGCAGTCAGGCGGCTTAAATTGACCTGAGCCAGGCTGGGGGTGAAGGTGCCGTTTTCTCCCCTGCTTAAAAGCAGCAGTTGGGAGGCCATGTCGCTCATCCGCCGGGTCTGGCGCAGGATGGAGGTAAGAGCCTCCTGCTTCCCGTCGCAGTCGGCCTCCGGCGACAGGGCGTATTCGCACTGGGAGCGGATGACCGCCAGAGGAGTGCGCAGCTCGTGGGAAACATCGGAGGTAAAACGCCGCTCCCTGGCGAAGGACTCCTGAAGGCGGGAGAGCATCCCGTTGACAGTCCGGGCCAGGCGGGACAGCTCATCGTTTCTCTTTCCCTCAGGGATGCGGCGGCTGAGATCCGTACCGCTGCTGATCTGCTCGGCGGCCTGGGCGATGCCCGCCACGGGGAGAAAGGCCCGGCGGGTTACGCCGTATCCCCCCAGCGCTGCGATCAGAATGAACAGAGGCATGCCCAGCAGGATCAGATAGCGGATGCTGCCGTAGGTCAAGTCCGACTCCGCCATGGAGACAACGCCCCGCACCCAGAAAGGGGTATCGTCCCGAACGGCGTAAAGGTCGTAGATCATCTGGGGCGTGCCGTTTACCCGGACAAGGCGCGCCGTCTGATCCTGGAGCACAGAGTCGGCCTGAACGCCCAGGTTGATCCGGGGGGCTAGGAGGTAGCCGGAGGTGTCATAGATGAAGATCGAGACTCCGTCCCGGTAAAAATCCATATCTTCCGTCTCCAGCTCCCCATACCGAAACTGCACGCTGGACACGGCGTCGGTCACCACATCCGAGAGAAGCTCCCGGGTGCGCCGGCTGGAAATCCGGCTGGAGAGCAGCAGCAGGCAGAAAACGCTTACGGCCATAAAGATTAACATAAAGGTAGTGTACCACAGGGTAACGCGGGCTTTGATGGACAAATGTTTCATGGCCCTTTTACTCCTCTCTCAGCACATAACCGGCGCCCCGTATGGTGTGGATCAGCTTCTTCTCAAATGGGTCGTCCACCTTGCGCCGCAGATAGCGGATGTATACGTCTACAATATTGCTGCCTCCTTCAAAGCCGAAATCCCACACCTGGTTTTCAAGCTGCGCCCGGGAAAGCACCTGGCCTTTATGCCGGAGCAGGGTTTCTAGGAGGGCGAATTCTTTCGCTGAAAGAAGGATTTCCTGCCCTTCCCGCATGACCCGCTTGCTGGAAAGCTCCACCGACAGGCTGCCGGCGGTCAGAATATCGGATTTTTCGGTGGAATTTCTCCTGGCCAGAGCTCGGATGCGGGCTAAAAGCTCTTCAAAGGCGTAAGGCTTGGTCAGATAGTCGTCCGCTCCCGCATCCAGGCCCGCCACCCGGTCCGCCACCGCATCCTTTGCGGTCAGCAGAAGGACGGGAACGGGATTTCCCATCTGCCGGATCTTTTTTAGGGCCGTCAGGCCGTCCATCCTGGGCATCATAATATCCAGGATCACCAGATTGTAGTCCGCAGCCCCCAGATATTCCAGGGCCTCTTTTCCGTCTTCGCAGCCGTCTACTCCGAACCCCTCGGCCTTCAGCCGCTTGACGGTCACCTCTCTTAAATCCTTCTCGTCTTCCGCAATTAAAATTCTCATGAGCTCAGGTCCTTTCTTTTAATCTTCGGATGTGGGTTGTACCGCTGAATTCAATGCGGCATCAAGCTGCATCCAGTTAGACGGGAAACCCATTTCATGCAAAATTTCATCTAAACTTAAGATGTTCAATTTTTTAGACAGAGTATCAAGCGCACGGAAAACCTCTTTAGACATACGGTGGTAGTCATTGTTGGATAGCAGACGTTTCACCGCTATCATAGCGGCAAATAAATCCCTTTTTCCGTAAAGATACTCCCCCTTAGAATTTTTAGGGATATGCATAGCTGTGTGAAGCGCTGTGTCAAGAAGCGGATTTTTGGTTCTATAGCAATACAATCGATTCCCGTGGGCGCAAAAATTTCTGACAGAAGATAAATACATCAATTCACTATCCAATTCATTGTCTAAAATACCAAAAGCTCTGGAAACCGATTGGCGTTCTGGTGTTTTCATAAGGCTATAAAATTTACTGATCGTTCCAAAGGTCAGTATGTTGTTCAATACCCACAATGGAATATATCCGTATGTATTTAGATAATGGGAAATACTTGGATCGCTGGTTCTGCTGGCAATTTGACGTTGTATTTCGGCGATTAGAGCGGTGATTTTTGCCTTAGCGTCTCTAATGTTGGTATTAAAATTAGTATATAAAAGATAGCTACTATGTCCGTACCGTCCAGAGAAGGAGTGAGCAATGAGATTTTTCACATGCGTTTCAATTCGAAGTATATATCTAAAAAATATATCTCTTAAAACTCGATCGAATTGATATAAGGCATGGATTTCGTATAGAGTGGCTCCCTCTTTATATGAATTAGTAGAGTAGTCTAAAAATAGTTTACTATACCCATTAATAAGGTTATAGTATCCTGTTTGGCTTAAAATGTTTTTTGCATAATCTCTTTCGTCGGGAGTAGAAATAGAAATCCCCCGCTCTGTTAAAATATCGATTAGTTCATCATATGTTTTAAATGTTTTATCTGACATGACTACACCTCTTTGACAAATAAAAAGACCCCGGGCCCGAAGGACACCGGAGTACGTTCCATATATTATATGCAATTCCACAGAAAATATCCGCTTTCTGTGTCTTTACAATAACACACTTGAACTCCAATGTCAACAAAAATGAAAATATTCATTTTTTAATGCATTTTTAATTTTCCCGCGCTAATATAGAACCATAAAAAATAAATTTAATCCACAGGAGGATTTTACCATGAAACGAATCATTTTAACAGGTGTTACCGCTATGTTTCTGCTGGCCGGCTGCGCGGGCCAGGGACAGTCCACAGCCATGACCCAGCCCATTGCCTCTGCCCAGTCTCAGGAAAGCCAGTCCGTCCAGGCGCAGGCTCCTGAGAGCAGCCAGGCGGCCCAGCCCCAGACTGCGGCCGGGCAGAGCAGCCAAGGGGCGGATATCCGGACCTCCGGGGAGGCGGACGCCCAGATTACGGCTTCTCAAGAAGCGGCGGCCCAGACCACAGCGGCCCAGGCGGCTCTTCCATCCGCTTCCGGCGACCTGGCTCAGGATATAGAAACCTACTGCCAGGTAAAGGCCCAAAAGGATGCGGTGGAGATCGAAATCGATAACCTGGAGGCAGCTTACCGGGTGGGCTCTTTAGACCAGCGGTCCTTCCAGAGCCAGAGAGCGGCCCTCCAGAATCAGGAGCGGGAGCTGGACTGGCAGGAGGAAATGCTGGAAGATATGGCAGAGATGTATTTCTACCAGAATGTGGAGCTGCCCCAGGGAGATATTCAGTCCCTGCTAGATCAGCTGGCCCAGGTTGACTCAGAGAAATATGATCAGGAAAACCAGGAACACCAGCTGAAGCTGCAGTACCGCAATGGGGAAATATCCCGTGAGGATTTCATCAGCGGCATGAAGGAAAGCATCCGGCAGGAAGAAGAGCTGGATGTGCGGGAGGAGCTTTTGGAGGACAGCTTAGAGCGTCTGGGCTGGGACGACTGATCTCACAGCGCATCGATCCAGGCCTTCGCCAGCCGGATCCAGCCTTGGCAGGAGGGCTCATAGTAGCGGCCGTCCTGGCCTTCCACCTCATGAGTCGCCAGGGAGAGGCCGTGGATGCCTCTGGGATAGAGATGCATCTCCAAGCTGACGCCATGCTCCCGTAGGGCGCCGGCCAAAAGCAGGCTGTTTTCCACCGGTACGCTCTGATCGGTCCAGGTATGCCACAAAAAGACCGGCGGCACATGGGGGCCAACCTGCTTTTCCAGGGAGAACAGCTCCACCATCTCAGGGTCCGCCAGCTGCTCCGGCCCTAGGAGGGTTTCCACAGAGCCTCTGTGGGCATACTTGCCGGAGGTGATCACCGGATAGCAGAGGATCAGCCCGTCGGGGCGGATTTCCTCCGGACCTTTCCCTAAAGGCCCATAGAGAAAACCCCGGTTCCAGAAAACCCCCAGACTGCATGCCAGGTGCCCGCCGGCGGAAAAGCCGGATACCAGAATCCGTTTCGGATCTACATGCCAGTCTTCGCTGCGGCTGCGGATCAGATCCACCGCCAGAGCCAGCTCCATCAGCGCCCGGGGGAAGCGGTCCGGAGCCACGCTGTAATGGAGCACAAAGACCTGGCAGCCCATGGCCAGATATTCCATCGCCACAGGCTGATCTTCACGTTGAGAAACATGATTGTAACCGCCTCCGGGGCAGATCACCACTGCCGGCCGGAGGCGCTCTTTTGTCTCGGCCATAGGGTCCAAGAGATAGGCGGTCAGATCCGCCTGAGGATGAGAGCAGGAATGGCCGCACTGGGCCTGTGTCACTTGAATGGGAAAATGCTCGATTGTCATAAAAACCTCCGCGTGCTGTATTTCCCTCAGTTTACCACACCGCGCCGAAAACTTCAACGCGGCAGTGGAAGCGGCAGGCACGCCGGTAAGCGCTAGACGGCGAAAGGATGCGGCTTTACAGCCGGGGAAAAGGCAAGTATAATGAAATGGAGTATTGAAAAATAACCACAGCTGGACTTGCCAGCGGAAAGGAACGCGCTAGAATGATGAAGCGATTAGAGGATTATGTGATCAGTATTCCGGATTTTCCGGAGCCAGGGATTATTTTTAGGGATATTACCAGCATTTTACAGGATGGGGACGGCCTGGCTTTGGCGATCGACAGCCTGAGGGCTATGGTAAAGGATCTGGATTTTGATCTTGTGGTAGGGCCGGAGTCCCGGGGATTTATTTTCGGAGTTCCCCTGGCGTATTTGTACCATAAGGGCTTTGTGCCGGTGCGCAAAAAGGGGAAGCTTCCCCGGGAGACGGTCAGCGCCAGCTACGAGCTGGAGTACGGCAGCGCGGAGATCGAGATTCACAAGGACGCCATAAAGCCTGGCCAGAAGGTGGTGATTGTGGACGACCTGATCGCTACCGGCGGGACCACGGAGGCCATTATCCAGCTGGTAAAGGAGCTGGGGGGAGAGGTAGTGAAGCTCTGCTTTGTGATGGAGCTGGCCGGATTAAAGGGCAGGGAGAAGCTAAAGGGCTACGATGTGGAGTCCGCGATTATTTATGAAGGCAAATAGGACGCCGGAACGGAGAATCTATGGAGCAGGAAGTAAAGAAATACCGAAATAAGAAGATTGTCCTGACGGTGCTCCACATTCTATTTGTGCTGGCCGCCGCCGCGGGCTTCAGCGCCATGTATCTGAGCTCTGATTTCGGGAAGGGAATTTCCTGGCTGCGGAGCGTGGACTATGAAGATACGGAGCAGTTTCACCTTCTTCTGTCGGAGGACATTGATAAGATCTTTACCTATATCGGCTACAAGGATGTATTTGAAACAGACGGAGAGCTGGATCTGAATAAGGTGATTGTGGGCGTTAACGACGGCCCCGGCCTGGATGAGGTGCTGACCCTGGACGACATCATCCGCTATGCCAAGCGGAGAGGCTATTATCTGGATGAGAATTTTACGGTAAAGGGAAGCCCTGTTTCCATGGACAATGACGACGACCTGGAGCTGAATATCGACTGGCAGACCTACAATCCAGATTTCCTGGACCCGGAAATTTACGGGGAGCGGATGACCCGGGAGGAGCTGGCCTTTGAGGTTTTAGGGCGGCTGGGGGATTACTATTCCATCGCCTATAATTACATCGAGAATCCCACCAACCTGCATTTTCGCATCGTCTACAACGGCGAGGACGGGGAGCAGAGGGTCTATACCAACGCCGAGGACCTTTCTTTGGAGGAAATGCGCCAGGAGGGAAGGTATCTGTACATTCCCGGGGATTCCATCCGCATGGAGAGCAATCTGGATTCCATCCCGGCCAACGCGGCGCCTTATCTGGAAATCTGGAATCCTTATGGGAACAGTCAGTATTATATGATGCTGTCCATTGATACCACCTACTCTGCCCAGGACGCCTACGCCCGGGAGGCGGGAGAGTACCTGGAATCCAGAACCCATTTCCTCATGGGAAGCGCCGGGGTGGCGGTGGGACTTTTAGGAGGCGTGACCACCATCTTATGCCTGGTTGTCATGTCGGGCCATGAAACGGAGGGCAGCCGCAGGATTCGTCTTTATCCCTTTGACGAGATTTACACGGAGCTGGCGGTGCTGTCCTGGGCGCTGCTTCTTTTGGTGGCCGTCTATATGGGGCGGTTTGTGGCCAGCCATCTGATCTCCATGGCCTTCAGCCAGGAGCAGTGGGCTTACTGGATTAAGCTGGTGAAGCTTTTGGTAATCTACGGCTGTACGGCGGTCTGCCTTTTTGGGGCGGTGCGCCGTTACAAGGCGGGGCAGCTCTGGAGCAACAGCCTTGCAAAGCGGGCTTATGAAGCGTTGCGGGAATACCGGAACCGGACTACCTTTGCTGTTGGGATGGCCATGGGATTTCTGGCGGTGCTGGCGGTGAATATTTTTCTGATCTGGGGCATGCTCCTGATCTGGCTGACCCCGGAAAAGGGGCTGGATCAGGACATTACCTTTTTGATTATGGCGGCCCTTCTGGCCGGCGCGGACATTGTGGTGTTTCACAGGATGTTTTCCAAGGCGGTGCAGATGGATCTGCTGGATGGGGCCATCCGCAATATTGCCCAGGGGAATACCGGTTTCCAGATGGACCTAAGCCAGCTGAGGGGAAAAGAGCGGGCCATGGGGGAGCACATTAACAATATCGGCGCCGGCCTTGAGACGGCGCTGAAGGAGCAGGTAAAGAGCGAGCGCCTGAAAACCGACCTGATTACCAATGTGTCTCATGATTTAAAGACGCCTTTAACCTCCATTATCAATTACGTGGATTTGATCAAGCGGGAGCATATTCAGGATCCGAAGATCCAGGGCTATCTGGAGGTGCTGGACCAGAAGTCCCAGCGGTTAAAGACCCTGACAGAGGATTTGGTGGAAGCTTCCAAGGCCAGCTCCGGAAACCTGAAGCTGGATATACAGGATATTGACGTGGTGGAGCTGGTGTGTCAGACCAACGGGGAATTTGAAGAGAAATTTGCCACCCGTCACCTGGAGCTGATTTCCACTCTGCCCAAGACGCCGGTGATCATCCGGGCGGACGGCCGCCGCCTCTGGCGCATTTTGGAGAATCTTTATAATAACGCCTACAAGTACGCCATGCAGAACAGCCGTATCTATGTAGATGTGGTTTCGCGGGACGGGAATGCGGTGTTTACCATCAAGAATGTGTCCGAGAGTCCATTGAATTTCTCGCCGGACGAGCTGACGGAGCGGTTTGTCCGGGGGGATGTGGCCAGGACTACAGAGGGAAGCGGCCTGGGTCTATCCATCGCCAAGAGTCTTACTCAGCTGCAGGGCGGAACCTTTACCATTTACATCGACGGGGATCTTTTTAAGGCGGAGGCTGCCTTTCCGCTTAAATTGATTACCATTGAGAATTTTGGGGTGCAGGATGCAGGAGAGGCATAAAACGTTTTTCCCCCGACAGGAGCTGTACCAGGGGGATTTTGACGGAATGATGCGAAGCCCTGGCCGGGAATTTGAGGCGGGCTTCCATTTCCATGATTTTTATGAGATTCAGTTCTATCCGGAGGGCTCGGGGAGAATCCGCATTGGCGAGCAGGAATACCCGGTGTCTGCCGGTGATGTGGCTGTAATCAATATGTTTGAGCTTCACGGCTATGTGCCGGAGAAAGGGAAATTTTACCAGAGGTTTGCCGTCAGCCTGGACCCAGGCTTTCTTTTGGCAGCCTGTTCCGGCCAGACCAATCTTCTGGCACTTTTTCACCGGCCGGCGGAAGATCCGCCGGTGTTTCATGTGGGAGGGGAAGCATTTGAGCGCTGCCGCCATCTAATTGAGGTCTATGAAAATCCACCGGTGGAATTTGGGAAGGATGTATACAGGAGGGCAGTGCTGTACATGCTGCTGGCGGTGCTGTTTGACCAGAAACATCCGTGGGAGGCCGCCGCTGCCATCCCCACGGCCCAGGCGGAGACGGTGACGCGGCTGATCTGCTACATCGGGGAGCATCTGGAGGAAGAGCTGGATCTGACGGGTCTGGCGGACTACGCCCATTTCAGCACTTCCTACCTCTGCCGCCTGTTTCGCAGATATACGGGCACAACCCTGAAGCAGTATATCAATTTAAAGCGGGTGGAGCGGGCCAAGGCGCTTTTAAAGGGCGGGGCCACGGCCAGGGAGGCCAGCCTGAAAGCAGGATTCAACAACTACAGCTATTTTTACAAAACCTTTAAAAATATTGCCGGGATGGGACCGGCAGAATATGGCCGTCTGGGCGAAAGGTCAAAATAGGAAATATAGAGAAGAAAGCTGTGAATGGAATCCGGGACGCGATCCTGCTAAAATAGCGGTATCAGTTTAGAAGAAAGAAGGAGCGTCTTCCTTTATGAAACAACGGTCAGATACATTTCTTACTTCCTCCTGGGGCGTGGCCTTAGGGGCCTGCATCGCCTGCGCCCTCTGGGGCAGCGCCGCCCCTGCTATTAAGACAGGGTACCGGCTTTTTGGAATTCCATCGGAGGCGGTGAGTACCCAGATTTTATTCGCGGGAATCCGCTTCAGCATGGCGGGGATTTTCACCATCCTGTTTGCCAGCCTGCTGGCGAAAAAACCGGCGGTGCCGAAGAGAACCTCCTGGGGGATGGTGGCCACCTTAAGCGCCTTCCAGACAGTGATCCAGTATCTGTTTTACTACATCGGCCTGGCCCATACCTCCGGCGTGAAGGCTTCGATTATCACTGGTTCCCAGGTTTTTATCGCCATTCTTATGGCTTGCTTTTTGTTCCGTCAGGAGCGGATGACCTCCAAGAAGCTGATCGGCTGTATCCTGGGCTTTAGCGGCGTGGTGCTGGTGAATATAAGCGGCGGCAGCCTGGGCGGCGGACTGAGCCTTAAGGGGGAGGGATGTATCCTGATGTCGGCCTGCTCCTACTCCGTATCCTCCGTTTTGACAAAAACCTATTCCGCAAGGGAAAACCCGCTGATTTTAAGCGGCTGGCAGTTCGCCCTGGGAGGCGCGGTGATGGCGGCTTTCGGCCTGCTGTCCGGGGGAAGCCTTCCTGAAGTAAGCCTGCCTGCCCTGGGAATCCTCCTGTACTTAAGCCTGCTCTCCACCGTAGCCTATGCTCTCTGGGCGGTGCTGCTGAAATACAATCCCGTATCCCGGGTGGCGGTCTACGGCTTTATGAATCCGGTGTTCGGCGTGATTTTTTCCGCCCTCCTGCTGGGAGAGGGGGAGGGCCTGGGACTTAAGGCCCTTGGAGCTCTGCTTTTGGTGTGTATGGGGATTTTTGTGGTGAACTTCGGCGGGAGCCCGGGGAAGGTCAAAGGGATATGACTTTCAGGGGTGCGGATGGTTTTATACCCGCTTATAAATAATAGGGTCATCGTACCCAAATGTTCTTTTTCCGTTCACCTCTATGATTTCAGATACCTCCAGACATAGAGGTGAAAATCTTTCCCACAGCTTGAATGTCATAACCGGTGAAAATTGGCTTGTACTGCCGCCTTCCCAGACGCCGTCCTTTTCACGATAAAGGGCCGGCGTAAATTTTTCGGATTTTTTAAGATCACGGTAATCGGCCATCCCCATGGAATTGTATGAAAATGTCTGCTTGTTTTCTCCAACCGGAATCTCATAGGATGAAAGCTGGATGCCCTCATTGGCTTCCGTAATCAGGAAGAGGTGGGGCGACGCATGGCGCTTTCCGTCAGTTTCATAATAGCTTTCTTCTACGATGAAAATGCCGTCGAACGCTTCCGGAAGATTTTTAATTTTATCATTGCAGGCAGTATTAACATGTTCGGCGAAAGGATAAGGTTTTCCTGCCTCCTTCATTGCCTTAAACTGCTCTTTGTTGTCAAAATGTCCTGTGATTAGATTTACAAAAGTTTCAAGTTTCCTCATCTCTACCTCCAAATTTTTTCCGTTCAGATTGATAAAAAATCCCGCAGGATTGATCTCCGCGGGATTTTTAATGTCCATCAACAGCTTCTTACTGATAGGGGAATACATTGATCCACTTCTCTAAAAGCTCCTTCTCCTCCGGGCGTCTCTTCACCAGCTGGGCCGCGGCCACGATGGGAAGCCATCCCTGAACGTAGCGCTTGTCCGTGCCGGTCTTCTCGCAGAAGAGATCCATGTAGAGATCCGCCAGCTTGCTGTCCTTTAAGCTTAAGAGCAGGTAGGTTCTGGCTACATCCGCGCTGGCGTTGCCCTGAGAAGCATGTACCCAGTCGATGACGTACATGGTTCCGTCTTCCTGGACAATGATATTGGAAGGAGAGAAATCCCCATGGCACAGCTTGGTGTGCTTGGGCATGCCGTCCAGCCTGGTTAAGAGCTCATAGCGGGTGCTCTCGTCCAGAGCGGGCTCTTCCTTTAAGGCACGGATGGTCTTTTCCTTTAACTTGTTTAACAGAGGGCAGGCTTTGGAGTGGATCTCCAGCTGCAGATCAACCATCTGCTCCATGTACTCCTGGGTTTTGTCCGGATTTTCATCCATTAGCTGCTCTAAGGTTTTTCCTTCAATAAATTCCTTGATGATGGACCACTTGCCATCTACTACGGAAACTCCCAGGATTTTGGGAACATGAAGCCCCGGAAGATCCTCCACGCGGGCGTTGCACAGGGCCTCGTTTAAGACCTCGGCCTTGGGGAATCCCTCACAGAATTCCTTGATGGCAACATTTCCGTCGCGGTATACGCTTTTTGTACTGCTGCTTGAGATTAACTGCTTCGCCATAAAATTTCGCTCCTTCCAAACGTTCTATGCCATAGTCGTGATTACCATGCTGCATGGCCTTATTCTACTACATTTTGGGAAAATTGTACAGATGCTATTTGATAAAATTTTAACATACTTTTCCCCATTCTTTTGTTAGAAACGGAAAATTCCGGTTCCATAAGGAGCCAGCGGATAGGTGATGGAGTAAGGCTGACCATCGCATTCTCCCTTAGATGCCTTGTAAACAGGGGCGTCCTTCAGTTTATAGGCCCCATGGGTCTGATCCAGCAGCAGGGTGTAATTCCCCCGTCTGGGAACGCCTACCCGGTAGTCTGGCCGGGCCATGGGTGTGAAATTTATAACAAACAAAAGATTTTTCTTAGCAGTTTCATCACGGCGGATAAAGCTGAAGATGCTGCGGTCCCCATCGTTGGCGTTTACCCACTGAAAACCGCTCCAGTCATTGTCTAGGCGGTACAGGGCGGGATAATGGCGGTATAGGTGAAGCAGATCCCGGACATAATTCTGGAGATCTTCATGATCCTCCTCCTTGGTCAGATACCAGTCCAGGGCCACTTTCTCGTCCCACTCATGCCACTGGCCGAAATCCTGGCCCATAAACAAAAGCTTCTTGCCCGGATGGCCCAGCATAAAGGTGTATCCGGCCTTTAAGTTGCGGAACTTGTCCACCCCAAGGCCCGGCATCTTGCTGAGCATGGAGCATTTTAAGTGAACGACCTCGTCGTGGGACAGCACCAGGATGTAGTTTTCGCTGGTAAAATAGGTGAGGCCGAAGGTCATCTTGTGGTGGTTGTATTTGCGGAAATAGGGATCCAGCTTCATATACTCCAAAAAGTCGTGCATCCAGCCCATATTCCACTTAAAGGTAAAGCCCAGGCCGTTGTCCTGGGGGTGCTTGGTCACATTGGGCCAGGCGGTGGATTCCTCGGCGATCATCATGGCCCCGCTGTTGCGGCCCCGGAGGACGGTGTTTAAGTGCTTGAAAAATTCGATGGCCTCCAGGTTTTCGTTTCCGCCGTACTGGTTGGGAACCCACTGGCCGCTCTGGCGGCCGTAATCCAAGTACAGCATGGAAGCCACGGCGTCCACCCGCAGTCCGTCCACATGGAATTTCTCCACCCAGTAGATGGCGTTGCTGATGAGGAAGTCCTTGACCTCGTTCTTTCCATAGTCAAATACCTTGGTTCCCCAGTCCGGATGCTCCCCTTTTCGGGGGTCGGCATACTCATAGAGCGGTTCCCCGTCAAAATCCGCCAGCCCGTATGCGTCTTTAGGAAAATGAGCCGGCACCCAGTCTAAGATCACCCCGATGCCCTGACGGTGGAGATAGTTGACGAAATACATAAATTCCTGGGGCGTCCCGTAGCGGGAGGTAGGGGCAAAATACCCCGTGACCTGGTATCCCCAGGAGGCGTCCAGGGGATGCTCGGCGATGCCCAATAGCTCCACATGGGTATAACCCATCTCCTTTACATAGGCGGACAGCTCGTGGGCGGCTTCGGCGTAGGTATAGAAGCCCTCCTTCTCGGGACGGTTCTTCTTTTTCCAGGAGCCGATATGTACCTCATAGATGCTCATGGGATTTTTTAAAGGGTCTTCCTCGCCGCGCTTTTTCATCCAGAGGCCGTCCGTCCAGGCAAAGCCGGACAGATCTGTGGTGACAGAGGCGGTGCCGGGGCGAAATTCCGCCGAGAAAGCGAAGGGATCCGCCTTCATCAGAACCTGGCCTGAGGGAGCGGTGATGGCGAACTTGTACAGCTGCCCGGCCGTCATCCCAGGCACGAATATTTCCCAGATGCCGGAGGTGGCCAGAGGCGTCATGAGATGGGTATCGGTGCGCCAGCCGTTAAAATCGCCGGTCAGGTGGACGGCCTTAGCGTGAGGGGCCCAGACGGCGAAATAGTAGCCCTCCTGTCCCAGATAGGTTTTGGGATGAGCGCCAAGCTTCTCAAAGATTTCATAGTGAGTCCCGGCCCCGAACAGGTAGCGGTCCAGTTCCGTGATGAAGCCCGTTTCCCGGGGTGCGGTTAAAGCGGCTGTCTTTCCTGCGTTCCGGCGGCCGCTTCCTCTCGCGCCGGAATTTTTGCGGGATGTGTTCTTTGCCATAGTAAAATTCCCCTTTTGTATGAGTGTTATATAATTTTATAAATCATTCCCCAGTTTGCCGGTAGGGTAAGCGTAAGGCGGCCGTCTCGGATGGGCAGAGGTTTCATTTCCTCCGGTCCGCCCTCCCCAGGCTTCTGGCCGGCAAATCCCATTTCCTCCGGCCCGCCCAAAAGGGGCAGTGCCTGGCTGCCCTCAGCAAAGACCGGGACGGAAATCGTCGCCGGTTGGCTGTCGTTGTTCAGGACGGTGATCACAAGGCTGTCTTCATTCTGCCGGCTGTAGGCGTACTGGCGGTTGGTTAAAAGCAGCTCCCGGTAAACCCCGTGATGGAAGGCTTTTTCCTGGCTGTGGATCTGTCCCAGCCGCTTTATGAGACTGGTCAGGGGACAGCGAAGATCCGGCTCCTGGTCCATGGACAGGGCGGGGCGCAGGGCCTCGTCGCTGGTTTTCGTTCTCTGCCCTTTTATGGCCCACTCACCGCCGTAGTAGAGGGAGGGGATTCCGGGCAGGGTATAGAGGCAGATGTAGACGGGAGCCAGGTGGGCCGGATCCTTTAACTTGCTGGCAATGCGGTCCTCGTCGTGGTTGTCCACAAAGGTGTAGAGCTCACGCCCGATGGCCTGCAGGCGGCGGACATTGTGGGCGATCTCAAAAAAGTTGTGGTCGTTGAAGCCGGAATAAATGCTTTTGTGCAGCTCGTAGTTGGTGACGGAGTGGAGCATGGAGGGCCCCAGCCAGCGGGCGTAATCCCCGTGGATCACCTCGCCCATGAGCCAGAAGTCCTTTTTCATGGCTTCCGTTCTGGCACGCAGCCCGCTCATAAAGCCGAAGTCCAGCACATTGGCGCAGTCTAAGCGGATGCCGTCGATGTCGAATTCCCGGATCCAGAAGTCCACGGCCTGAAAGAGGTAGTCCCGGACGCTGGGATTTTGCAGGTTCAGGCAGGGGAGCTCAAAATGTCCCTGCCAGGCTTCATAGTGGAAGGGGTCTCCTAAGGGGCTTGGAAAATCGAAGCCTACGCCCCGGTACCAATCCCGGTAGGGGGAGTCCCACCGCTTCTGAGCAATATCCTGGAAGGCGAAAAACTCCCGTCCTGTGTGGTTAAACACGCCGTCCACCACAACCCGGATGCCGCTTTTGTGGCAGAGGGAGACGAAATGGCAAAAATCCTCGTTGGTTCCCAGGCGGCGGTCGATCTGAAGGAAATCCCGGGTATCATAGCCATGGGAAGAGGATTCAAATAAGGGTCCTATGTATATACCGCCGCAGCCTAGCTCCTTTATGTGGGGGATCCAGTCCTCCAGCGAAAGAAGCCTATGAGTCCCTTCTCCCTGGGGCGGATTCACCTTTGGGGCTCCTGTCATTCCCAGGGGGTACATGTGATAGAAAACACTTCGGTCATACCATGCTGACATACGATTACCTCTCTTAATGGGAGGACTTAAGCCTCCCGTTTTTTAAACTTTCTAAGAAGGAACTGATAGCGCAGCTGGGCGGCGTTCAGTTCATAGATAAAGCAGTCGATCATGGTGGGATCGACCACCTCTTCGAAATTGCTTCGGGCCGTGTCGATGGCGCAGCGGCTGCGCTCGATCTCTTCCCTGAGGCAGCAGAGCTCTTCTTCTGTCTCAATGCGGGCGGCGGCCTCCGCCCTGCGGTTTTTCAAAAAACGAATCATAGGGCAATCATCTCCCGGAATTCCCACCGGGCCAGCCGATGGGGTGATTATATGGTCATTATATCCGAAAAATGGCAGCCTATTCATTTTCAGCCAAATCAGTATAAAAATTCATTCAGCCGGTAGCCCAGCTCCATTAGGATCTGGTTGGGCCTGCGCAGGGTCAGATAGTAGTAGTTGGCGGTGCCCTCCTGCCGGATGTCCACCAGCCCGGCCTGCTTCAGGATCTTTAAATGGTGGGAGATGGCGGGCCGGGAAAGGCTGGTGCGGCAGGTGATCTCATTCACATTCATGCCGCAGCTCTCAAAGGCGATGTGTCCCTCCTGGTTCTGCCGGAAGGCTTCCCGGGTGAGAACCTCGATGATGGCTAGGCGCACCGGATCCCCCAGGGCGATAAATAAAGGCATACAGGCTTCAAACTGCTGGTGAAGTTCCTGGGGTGTGGTCATGAAATTCCTCCTTTTGGTTTAAAAATTTAAACCAAATTCAGTTTATCATGGCAAAGGAAAATCGTCAAGAAATAATTTGTTTTTTCAGTATAATAGTGCTATACTAAAATCAATACTGCTTAAGTCAGCCAATATTATTACATAAATAAGAGATTTCAGACTGTTACACCCCAGACAGCTAGTTCGAGAGACTGGAAATAATATTGGGGGGGGGGCTTTTACGATGCCAAACCGTGATGAACTACATAAATTGATCAAAGAGCGGATGAAGGACTTAAAGCGTTCCGAGGTATGTGCTCTTTTTTTGCTTGCGGTCACGAGGAAGGGTAAGTCCGGGCTGGATGAGGATTTTAATCTGGAGCAGACCTCGGAGCGGGTGTCCGCCCTCCTAGGCAGGCTGTTCCATCAGACGAATCTGGTGGGCTATCTAGGCGGGAACCGTTTTGTTGCCTTTATGTCCGGACAGCTGAGCGGCAGCGTGATCTGGGAGCGGGCTTCGGTTCTCAGCCAGGCCCTTTGGCTGACGTCGGAGGATTTGCCCAGCTGGCATCTGTCCAGTTATGTGGGCGTTTATATGTTTGACAGCCGGGAGGACGACGCTTTCTTGCTGCGGCAGGCGGAGTATGCCCTGGAGATGGCTTATAAGAATGAGGAGCGGCATTTCTATATTCATACTTCGGCGGATCTGGAAGCGGAAGGCTTTCCTCTGACGGATCTGGCGGTGCCGGTCCGCACTCTGAACAACTATCTGGATGAGGGCGTTCGGATTCTGTCGGCGGGGGAAGAGCGGAAGGTTCTTTATACCAGTCCCGGATTTTACAAGCGGCTGTTTCTGTTTGGGGCGGAAGCAGTTCCCGAGCGGGTTAAGCTCCATCCCCTGGATCAGGAAAATCATGAGAAGAACATCCGCAAGGCCCTTGAGGAAGAGGGAGAGGTGGAGAGCTGGTATCGGGTTTCCGGCGACGGCCTGGGCTGGATTCCGTGCCGGGTTCAGTTACAGCGGGTGGAGACTGGGACGGAGCCGGTGGTTTTGGAGATCTCCCACAATATTACGGGGCTGGTGCAGCTGAAAAATCAGTCTGAGCTGGATCGGGAATGGCTGCATTTTTTGTCGGATCAGAGCAGCGATCTCATGTGGGAGGTGAATATCCCTACCAGGACCTTCCGACTGCTTTACACGCAGCGGACGCCGCTTGACCGGCCGGTGGTTTATGAAAATTTCCCTGAGTCCATGATCGAAAGCGGGCGGGTCCATCGGGATTCGGCGGGACGGTTCCGCCAGTTTGCCCAGGATATGATGATGGGCAAGATGAACGGCAGCGATAAATTTATCGTGCAGCATGGCCGCACCGGCTGCTACGGCTGGGCTTCCTTGTCCTACCACATGCTTTACGACAAGGACGGCCATCCGGAGAAGGCCATCGGGGTGAAGGAGGATCTGGCCTACCTGCCCACACGCCGGCTGGAGGGGCTTCAGCGCAGGAACGCGCCTTCGGATCTGTTCCCCAATCTGTTCTGCTTTGTCCAGGCGAACTTGACCAAGGATCTGGTGGAGCGCCTGCTGATCGACGGGCGGGAGCGGAGCGGGCGTCTGACGGATTCCTCCTATACCGGTCTGCTGAACGAGAATATGAAACGTCTTTTTTCCACTGCGGAGATGAAGCGGTTTAAGAAGCTCTTTAACCGGGAAACCATTCTGGAGTCCTATTCCCATGGCCGCCGGTGGTTTTATCAGCTGTGCAAGGTGGTGAATTACGAGGGCGCCATCTGGAATGCGGCGGCCGCCATGAATGTGAACCGGGATCCGGAAAGCGGCGATGTATACGCTTTTGGCTATATCAGCCGCCGGGCCCAGAGGGTCTCCTGGGAGCAGAAGCTGAATTTCGCGCCCCGCATGGAGCCGGAGACGGGGGTTTACCAGCCGGAAACGGCAAAGAATATGTGCCTGGAGTTGTTGGGGCGGAAACGTTCTGCGCCCTGCGCTATGGTTGAGATTCGGGCGGAGGGAGTGAAGGAGCTGTTTGGCGCTCAGGAGAACGCCCCCGCGCGCCGGGATCTGGTAACGGCTTTAAATGTGTTTTTGGATACCAACTGCGTGATTTTCCGCAATTCTCCCAACAGCCTTCTGGCATTTTTCCCGGAGGCGCCCTCTAAGGGCAGGCTGAAGCGGAAGCTGGAGGAAGCATTCGTATCGGTCCGCATTTCCATGGAGGAGGATCCCAGGCTGCGGCTTGTGCGGTTGATTGCCGGGATTATCTACCGGAGGGAAGACGAGGAGGCGCGGTTTGAGGAGATGGCCGCCCTGGCCGGCCGGATCTGTACCATCCACAGCGGGGAGGCTGAGGATACGGTTTGCTTTGGAGAGGATGTGAGTGAGCTGTCCAGCGGCGGCCCCGATATCAATGAGCCGGCAAAGTTTGTGAAGTGTCAGGTCCCGGATGGGGAAAGGGCCATGAATGACGAGGAACAGAAGGCCGCCCTGGCCAGCCTGGGGCTGATGCTTCAGGCGGAGAACCGGGATGTTTCCGTTAACAGCGTGTTAAGGACCATTGGCGAGTATTACCATGCGGACCGGGTTTATATCCTGATTCTGACTCAGAAGTGTCAGATTGTGACCATGCTCAACGAGTGGGTCGGAAAGGGCAAGGTCAGCATCCAGCAGGCGATTTCCGGAAAGCGGACGGATCAGTTTCCGGTGCTGGCCCACTACCTGCGCAATCCGGTTCCCGTTCGCCTGGCGATGAGAAACGGAGAAGGAGATGAGCGGAAGCTGCCCTGGCAGTATTCCATCTATCCGATGGAGAGCACGGATGACGCCCGCCAGCTTTTGTGCGTGGAGAATCCCCGCCTTCACAGAGGCAGAAGCGCCCTGCTCCATTTTTTGATTCCTTATCTTTCCGGGGAGCGGAAACGCTTTATGGCAAAGCGGGAGGGGGCTTCCGCCCTGGACCGGCTGTATGAGCTGCCGAATCTGAAGGCTTACCAGGATGTGATTTATTCCATCAATTCCGATATGTATACATCCCTGGGCGTGATGGCCGTGGACATTCCGGATTTTGCCCTGGTGAAGGAGCAGCAGGGATATGAGTACGGCAGCCACTTCCTCGTAAAGATATCGGAGGTGCTGCGGGACGTATTTGGAGCGGCCCTATTATTCCGGACTCGGGAGGCGGAATTTATCGCCTTGTGCCTGAATATGACCTACGAGGCGTTTTTTAACCGCTGCAACCGGGTACAGCAGCTGATCGGGCGCAAATACGTAGGCCGGTTCCGCATCGGCTTAAGCTGGTCTAACCAGGTGTTTAAGGGGGATGACCAGGTGAAAAAGGCCCGCTCGATTATGCGCTGCGCCGGCTCGCCGGAATCCATGACCGGCGAAGTCCAGGCGGTGAAGGCGGGGACGGAGAATGGTCTCAACGTGGGAACCGACCAGTTTACCATCTATTTGCAGCCTAAGATCGACATGCGCACCGGGAAGCTGGCGGGGGCGGAAGCTCTGGTCAGAGTTATGGATGAGAAGGGAGGGCTTCTTCCCCATCTGCGGGTGATCGAGGCCATGGAGCAGGAGGGAACCATCCAGGAGATGGATTATTTCGTCTTTGACAAGACGCTCCAGACTATGAGCCAGTGGAAGGAGAAGGGATATGAGCTGCCTCGGATTTCCAGCAATTTTTCGCGGATCACCCTGTTAAATCCCTCGGCTCTTGCCTCGGTGCTGGCTATATCCAGCCGCTACCCGGAGGTGCCCCAGAACCTGGTGGAGATGGAGATTACGGAGACGGCGGGGGATTTTGAGAACAATACGTTCGCAGAGCTGATCGAGAGGTTTGGGGGCTACGGCTTCCAGTTCTCGCTGGACGATTTCGGCTCCAGTTACTCCAATATTTCCATGCTGACCAATCTGCATTTCCGTTCCATTAAGCTGGACCGGAGCATGATCCGCAATATATCGGAAAATTCCATGACCCGGATGCTGGTGCGGGATATTGTAAAGCTCTGTAACAGCAGCGGCATGGTCTGCATCGCGGAGGGAGTGGAGAACCAGGAGCAGGAGAAGGCGCTTTTGGAGAACGGCTGCGTTTACGCCCAGGGTTATTATTATGACCGGCCGATGCCTCTGAGGGAGTTTGAGCAGAAATACCTGCAGGCATAAACGAAGGAGGACGATTTTATGGAACAAATACATCAGATGATTTCTGCGGAGATGAATTCCGCTCCTGCGGGGGAAATGTTCGTAGTGGGACTGGGAGCCTCGGCGGGGGGGCTGGAAGCCCTGCAGCAGTTCTTCTGCTTTATGCCCTCCAACAGCGGCCTCAGCTTTGTGGTGGTGCAGCATTTGGCGCCGGATTATAAGAGCCTGATGGCGGATATTTTGGGCAAATACACGGAGATGAACGTGATCCAGGCCAAGGACGGCATTACGGTGGAGCCCAATCAGGTTTACCTGATTCCCCCAAAAAAGAATATTACCTTCCAGGATGGGAAGCTCTTTTTAAAGGACTATGTGCAAGGGCTTTTAAATCATCCCATTGACATCTTTTTTAACTCTCTGGCGGAGGAAAAGCGGGAACATTCCATTGCGGTGGTGCTTTCCGGAACCGGCTCCGACGGCACCAACGGCATCAAAGCGATTAAGGAGAAGGGCGGACTTACCATTGTCCAGAGTCCTTCCAGCGCTAAGTTTGACGGGATGCCAAAGAGCGCCATCAGCACAGGTCTGGTGGACTATGTGCTGGCGCCTCAGGATATTGCCGGGGAGATTCTGCACTACAGCAAGTATAGGACCATGATCGAGCCCCGCCAGGATGAGATCTTCACGGACGAGGAGAGCTTTACCCACATTTACGAGGTGCTAAAGCGGGTGCGGGGCATCGATTTTACCCACTATAAGCGCAGCACGGTACTGCGGCGCATCGAGCGCCGGATGGTAGTGACCCACAGCGTCAATCTGGCAGAGTACGCCAAGATTCTGGATCATAATCCGGAAGAGGTGAATGTGCTGGTAAAGGAAATCCTGATCGGCGTGACCAACTTTTTCCGCGATCCCGCCTACTTTGAAAAGCTGAAGTCAAAGGCCCTCTATCCCATTGTTCAGAGCGCCAATGAGAACGAGCCTATCCGAGTCTGGAGCGCCGGCTGCTCCACCGGGGAAGAGGCCTACTCCATCGCCATCCTGTTCCAGGAGATTTTAGAGGAGCTGCATCTGAAGCGGGATATTAAGATTTTTGCCACGGATATTGACGTCCAGGCTATCGAGCAGGCCGGGAAGGGCGTGTTTGCAGAAAGCATCATCGACGATGTATCCACGGAGCGTCTGGCGAAATATTTTGTGAAGCGCAGCGACCGCTACTACGTATCCAAGGAAATTCGTCGGATGATTATTTTCGCTCCCCACAACATGCTTTCTGACCCGCCCTTTGGAAAGCTGGATCTGATCAGCTGCCGGAACGTGATGATCTATTTCCAGCCGGTTCTCCAGAGAAGCCTGTTCGCCATCTTCCATTCTGCCCTGAAAAACGGCGGCTACCTGTTTTTGGGAAAGAGCGAGACAGCCAACGAATACTCGGAGGTATTTAAGCCCTTCTGCAGCTCCGAGAAGATTTATATCCACAACAGCGCGGGCAAGGCGGAAAAGCTGTCGGCCCCGGTATTTAATATTCCCAATATCCAGCCGGTGACGCCCCATGTGTCGAATATTCAGGGCATGGAGAACCGGGAGTACGAGATGGAGACGGTGTACACCCATTTTCTGGAGCGGTATATGCCGGCTTCCCTGGTGTTAAATGAGTCCAACGAGGTGATCCACTTCTTCGGCAACTACATGGACTATGTGGCCATTGCCCCGGGCAAGGCCTCCTTCAACCTGTTTAATATTATCAACAAGGATTTAAGCCTGGCGGCCTCCACCGCCTTAAGCCGCTGCCGGGGCAAACACACCTCGGTGACCTACTCGGATATTGCGGTGGATACATCTTCCGGCCGCAGGGTGGTGGATCTGAGCGTTCATCCCATTCCCGTTTCCGACAAGGTGGAAAGCGGCCTGGTGGCGATGCTGTTTTTGGACAGCAGGCACATCGGCGGAGAGAACGATGGGGTCCAGGAAAAGTACGACATCGACACCACTGCGGCCCGCAGGATCACGGATCTGGAGCGGGAGCTTCAGGAGTCCCAGAACGACCTGCGCAAGACCATCGGGGAGCTGGAGACGGTGAATGAAGAGCTGCAGGCGGCTAACGAGGAACTTTTGACGGCCAACGAGGAGCTGCAGAGCTCCAATGAGGAGCTTCAGTCCGTTAATGAGGAGCTGTACACGGTGAATACGGAGTACCAGCAGAAGGTGGACGAGCTGACCATGATGACCAATGATTTGTCCAACTTCCTGTCTTCCACCATGATTGGCATCCTTTTTGTGGACAGCAATCTGAACATCCGTAAATTTACGGAGTATATCGGCAGGGAATTCCAGCTGATGGAACACGATATCGGGCGCTCCATCCAGATTTTTGCCCATAGCTTCCCCTATGAGAAGATTGTGGAGGACGCCCAGAATGTGCTGAAAAATCTGTCGCCCATCGATCGGGAGGTGGTGGCTACCAACGGGCAGTTCTATACCTTAAGGATCGCTCCCTACCGGACCACGGAAAACAGCATCAAAGGCCTTGTGATCACCATCATCGACAGCCTGGGAACCGAGTGTACCAAGCGGGGAGACAAATAGAAACGGAACAGTTCAGGAAGGCGGCTTCGGCCGCCTTCTTTTTATTGATTTAACGCCGGATTCATCCGATGAATTTGCTGGGAGAATTCTCAAAAAAGACGGTTGACAATCCGCCGAAAAATGTGCATAATGAAAACCATCAGGCGCTTTTCCTGTGCCTTATGTCTGAAGGTTGTATCGGTTGTGATCATTTTCCCGGCTCGGGAAAGGGTTCCGCGTGGATGCGAGGAGGAAGAAGGATGGGGGAGGACTATGCTGCCATCGTATGTCTTGTTTTTGTATGCTGTTGGGATTTGAAGGAAAAGCGGATTCCCAACGGGCTGCTTTTAGCCGGGGCCGGCCTGTGCCTGTTTTTTAAGGCTTCCGGACAGCCGCCAGGAGTTTTGACCGCCCTGCTTCAAGGAGGGGCCGCCCTGCTTTTGGCTTCTCCCTTGTGGCTTCTGCGGATGGCGGGGGCCGGGGATGTGAAGCTGGCCGCCCTGATTGTGGGATGGATGGGAGTGCCAAGGGGCCTGACGGGCCTGGCCCTGGGGCTGGCCTTGGGAGCGGTCTGGTCCTTAGTCAGGCTATTAAGGGGCCGGGAGCTTTTCCTGAGGCTGCGTCAGCTGGCCCTTTACGCCGCCGCCTGTCTTCGGGATGGGGTTCTTCGACCCTATCCCCGCTGGGAGGCGGACGGGGAGGCGGCGGTGATTCCTCTGGGGGCCTATCTGGCCCTTGGAACAATTTTAATTCTGTTTTTTTGAAAAAACAGATTGACTTTTTAGAGATTATAGAGCATAATAAAAAAACATTCAGCCGAAAAAGTGATACACTTTGAATTGTCTATTAGATTCCTTCGGCTTTTGTCTGTTATACCGGCTCTGTTCCGGTATCTGCGCCTGTTTCAGGCGAATTGTTTCGATCGTTTTGTATTGTACGTATCTTGCGGCAGTCGAATTGCACCCTTGTGGGAGGGGCGTCTTGTGTCAGGAAAAATGAAGGGGAAAGTGTCTATGGAACGAATTTTGGCAATCTATGATGTGGATCAGGAGTACGCCTCACGGTTCGCGGATTTTATGAACAGCCGGGAGAAGCTGCCCTTTACGGCGGTCAGCTTTACCAGCTTGGAAAAGCTTAAGGCTTACGCGAAGGAGCATGCCATTGAGATCCTTTTGATCAGCGAGGAAATGAAGGATCAGGTTTCGGATCTTGAGGCCGGGCAGGTGGTGGCCCTCTGCTCTCAGGAGGCGGTGAAGCGGGAGGAGGATGTCTCTTCCCTGTATAAGTACCAGTCCGGGGAAAGCCTGGTGCGGGAGGTGCTGGCCCGCTACTGCAGACAGCCGGCGGCGGCGGCGCTGACCCTTTTGGGAAAGGAGGCGGCGGTGATCGGGATCTACTCCCCAGTCAACCGCTGTATGAAGACCTCCCTAGCCCTGACCATGGGGCAGCTGATGGGCCGGTCGGAAAAGGTTCTCTACCTGAGCTTTGAAGAGTACTCCGGGTTTTCCAGGCTTACAGGGGAGCATTATGACCAGGATCTTTCCGATGTGATCTATCTCTACCGGCAGCAGGCCTGCAGCTGGCTTCGCCTGAAGGCGGCGGTTTATTCCTGGGGAGATCTGGACTATATTCCGCCGGTGCGCTACGGAGAGGATTTGAACCAGGCGGACCCGGAGGAGATGGCCCGGCTGATTCGTATGCTGGCGGCGGACAGCGGTTATGAGAAGATCCTGGTGGACGTAGGGCAGATGGGAAAGGGGGCGCTGCCGATTCTGCGGATCTGCGATGCAATTTATATGCCGGTGCGGGATGATTATATTTCAATGGCCAAGGTGGAAGAATTTGAAACCTATCTGAAGGCCGCCGGCGGGGATCGGGTTCTGGAACGCATCCGTAAGCTGAGGCTGCCTCACCAGGGCCTGCAGGTCCGGAGGGAGAACTATATGGAGCAGCTGCTCTGGGGAGAGCTGGGAGATTACGTCCGGCGGCTTTTAAGGAAAAGCGGAACGGATGGAATTTAAGGAGGTGGGCCTTTGGAACAGGAACAATGCGCAGGGATCCGTGCCCAGCTGAGAAAGCGGATTATGGAGGAGCTGGACGAGAGGCGTCAGATTGAGGATCAGGAGCTGTTTGAGCTGATCGATCGCTCCATCCGGGATATGGGGCGGGAGAGCTTTCTTCCCTTAAAGGAGCGGCTGTGGCTGAGAAACAGCCTTTACGACAGCTTCCGCAGGCTGGACATTCTCCAGGAGCTGATCGATGATCCGGAGGTTACGGAGATTATGGTCAATGGGGCGGGCCGGATTTTTACGGAGCGGAAGGGGAAGATCGGCCTCTGGGACCGCAGGTTTGAGAGCCCGGAGCAGCTGGAGGATATTATCCAGCAGATGGTCAGCCGGGTCAACCGGGTGGTGAATGTGTCCAGCCCCATTGTGGATGCCAGGCTGGAGGACGGCTCCCGGGTCCATGTAGTGCTGCCGCCTATCGCCCTGGACGGGCCCGCAGTGACCATCCGCAAATTCCCCGATCCCATTACCATGGAGAAGCTTTTAAAGTACCAGGCGCTGACGGAGGAAGCCGCCGCCTTCCTAAAAAAGCTAGTGGAAGCCCGGTACAACATTTTTATCAGCGGGGGAACCAGCTCGGGAAAGACCACTTTTTTAAATGCCCTGTCCGCCTACATCCCCAGGCGGGAACGGGTGATCACCATCGAGGACTCGGCGGAGCTGCAGATCGTCCATGTGCCTAATCTGGTGCGGCTGGAAACACGCAATGCAAATACGGAGGGCGAGGGGGAGGTGAATATGAGCCAGCTGATCCGGGCGGCTTTGCGGATGCGCCCGAGCAGGATTATCGTAGGCGAGGTGCGGGGAAAGGAGACGCTGGACATGCTCCAGGCTATGAACACCGGCCACGACGGTTCCCTGTCCACCGGCCACGGCAACAGCGCCCGGGATATGTTAAGCCGCCTGGAGACGATGGTGCTGATGGCGGCTCCATTACCCCTTGATGCGATCCGTCAGCAGATCGCATCGGCGGTGGATATTATGGTTCATTTGGGGAGAATGCGGGACGGCAGCCGCAGGGTGCTGTCCATATCGGAGATCGGAGGGTATCAAGATGGCAGAGTGGAGCTTTTGGAATTGTTCAGCTATGACCGCGCCCAGGGCGTCCTCAGGAAAACCGGCAAGATCCGGAATCGGGAAAAACTTAGAGATGCAGGATATTCCCAGGAAGAAGGGAAAGAGGGAGGATAAGAAAAAGCGGGCCCCAGTTCACTATGGAATCTACCGTCTTTCCATCAGGGAATGGCTGCTGTACGGGGCTGCGGGCGTGGGGCTGTGTGGATTGTGCGCCTATATTTTCTACCGCAGCGCGGCCGCCTTTCTGATTCTGCTGCCTTTTGGGATGCTCTTTCCCCTGTCCCGGCGTGAAGCCTTAAGAAAGAAGCGGTTAAGGCGGCTGAGCCTGGAGTTTAAGGACGGAATCCAGATCCTTTCCTCCTACCTGGGGGCGGGATACTCCCTGGAAAACGCCATCGCCATGAGCGCCGAGGAGCTGAGAAGCCTCTACGGACCTAAGGGGATGATCGCGACGGAATTTGAAGAGCTGGCGGAGAAAACAAGGATGAACCGGCCGGTGGAAGAAGGGCTTTTAGACCTGGGGGAGAGAAGCGGCCTGGAGGACGCTTGTAATTTCGCCCAGGTGGTGGCCGCCGCCAAGCGCAGGGGCGGGGGATTGGTGGAGCTGATCGGGCAGACCGCAGGCATTATCCGGGATAAAATCCAGGTTCAGGAAGAAATCCATACCATGACAGCGGCCAAGGTTCTGGAGCAGCAGGTGATGAGCGCGGTGCCCTTCCTGATTGTGCTCTACATTGACCTGACTTCGCCGGGATTTTTCGATTCCATGTATGAGACGGAAGCGGGGAGGCTGGTGATGACCTGCTGCTTAGGGACATACGGAGCGGCGGTGATCCTGGCGGGGCGGATTCTGGATATTGAGATATGATGAGGGGAAACGGGATGAAGGCAGTGGTTCGCTGGAAAAAACAAATTCTTTGCGCCGCCGTGGGACTGGCGCTGGCAGTTCTGGCCCAGGCGCTCCAGAATGGGAGCAGCCGCCTTACTAGCCTAGAGCGGCCGGATTTTGAGGGCGAGGAGCAGCAGATTCTGGTGGAGGGGCTGGGTGAAGAAGGAATCCCTCTGGAGGTTCAGATCTCTCCCAGACAGTATAAGCCGGAAGAGGCCCGCGCGCTGTATCAGCAGATTTTAGAAGAGCTCCCGGGGAGGATTTTAGGGGAGAATGCCTCTCTTTCCCAGGTGGAGCACGACCTGGAGCTGATCCGGGAAATCCCGGAATACGGGGTTAGCCTTAAATGGGAATCCTCCAGGCCGGAGTTTGTAGACTCCTACGGGCGGGTGAACCGCCAGGGGATGGGCGAAGAGAAGGAGGAGGTATGGCTGAGGGTAGAGCTGACGGACAGCCATACGTCGGAGACTTATCAGCTTCAGGCATGGGTTCTGCCGGAAACGACCACACCCCAGGAGAACGCGCTTCTTCAGCTCAAAGAGCGTTTGAAGGAAGAGGATTACGCCCAGAGATACAGCCCGGTTTTAAAACTGCCGGAAGAATTGGAAGGAAAGGCCCTGGCTTACCGGAGCCTTCAGGAACCGGTCTTTGCCTCCATCGCTTTTTTGGGGGTGGCAGCGGCCCTGATGCTGGTGGTAAAGGAGCGGTCGGACCGGGAGCGGGAGATAAAGGAGCGGAAGAACCAGCTTTTGCTGGACTATCCGGAGCTTTTAAGCAAGATGATGATTTTTCTGGGAGCCGGTATGACCGCCCGCAATGCCTGGGAGCAGATGACCGAGGATTATCTGCGGCTGCGAAAGCTGGGCAAAAGAGAAAAACGGTGGGTATACGAGGAAATGTACGAGGCCTGCGGTCAGATGAAGAGGGGAATTCCTGAGGGCCAGGCTTATTTGGAGTTTGGCAGGCGCTGCGGCCTCCCCTGCTATACGAAATTCGCGGGCTTTCTGGAGCAGAGCCGCAAGAACGGGGCAAAAAATCTGCGGGAGCATCTGCGGCTGGAGATGGAGGAAGCCTACGAGCAGAGGAAGCATGAGGCAAAGCGGCTGGGGGAGGAAGCCAGCACAAAGCTTTTGCTTCCGCTGTTTCTAATGCTGGGGGTCGTGATGGTGATGGTGGCGGTGCCGGCTATGCTGGAATTTATGTAAGAGTTCGGGCCGACCGGAAAATGTGTGATCCGGGGAAAGGGGGTGAGAGTATGGAGAAACGGGAACTGCTGCGAAGCTTTTTTTTGGAGGAGGACGGCGTGGGCGTGATCGAGGTAGTGTTGATTTTGGTGGTGCTGATCGGTCTTGTGATTATCTTTAAGGAACAGATTACAAAGCTGCTGGAAAACATTTTTAAGGAAGTGAATTCCCAGTCGAAAGAGGTGTATTGATGAAGCGAACACAGGGGGAAATTACCGTATTTTTAGGCATGATCCTTCTGTGCGTGTGGGCTCTGCTGTGCGGACTGACAGAGTCCGCCCGCACAGCCGGGGCCAGATGCTATTTGCGTCACGGATTAAATTCCGCTATGGATTCCCTGATGAGTCAGTACCACAGAAAGCTCTGGCAGCAGTACCGGATTCTGGGGCTGGAGTACGGGCGGAACGGGGAGCTGGAACAGGAGTTTGAAGAATTTTTGCAGCCCTATTTGGAGGCGGACAACTGGTATCCCTTTGAGCTGGAAGCGGTGGAAGAGCCAGAGGTCAAGCCCCTGACTGGTGAGAATGGAAAGATCCTGGAGCGCCAGATTACCGATTATATGAAGTACGGCCTTTTGGGGACGGTGTGGGATGAGCTGACGGAAGGGGAAGCCCAGGAGCTTTTGCGAACCGTAAAGGAGGCATCCGCCGTAAAGGAGGTAGCGGAGCGCTATGAGAGCCATTCCAGGGAGGCACTGCGGCTGGAGGAGCGGCTGGAGGATATCCGGGACAGCTTGCTCAGGCAGGAGGAGAAATGGAGCCAGGGCTTAAAGGAGCTGGAGGACGCGGATGGCGGCGGCTTTCTGCGGGAAAGCGATGAGCTGGTAAGGGAGCTTGAGAAGATCCCTTCCCTGGTGGAGCGGTATCAAAAGGAAGCGGACCGGCTGGCCGCAAAGCTGTCGGAAAGCCGAAGCTTTTACCGGGAGCGCAGACAGGAGATCGGCTCCGCGGCCGCCGCCGGCCTGGAGGATGAGATGGAGTCATATGAAACCTATATCAGCAAGGACGGGGAGCGCCGCCGGGAGGTGGAGGCCCTGACCGGCGCGGCAAAAGCTTCCATATCTTACGCGGAGTCCGTGATGGATGAGGCCAGGCAGGTTCAGGAGTATATACGGGAATGGGAACCGGAGGACGAGGACGACGAGCTGGACGAGGATGCGCTGTGGGAGCCGGTGGCAAGAAGCTGGAACCGCTTTCCGTTTCTGAAGCTGGAAATTGTCTCCGGCGTGGAGGATCAGGAAAAGGCCGGGCTTTTAGAGCAGGCGGCGGCCCTGTTTTCCGGAAAGCTGCTGCCCCTGGTGCTGCCTGAAGGGAAGGCCGTATCCCAGAAAAAGCCGGATCTGACCGCGGCCCCCTCCATCCAGATCGGAGGCGCGGCAAAGGGGGAGGGAGCCTCCCTGATGGACCGGCTGATGATTGGAGAATACGTCCTGCGCTTTTTTGACCGCTACGACAGTCCGGGGGAAGAAGGGGGAGGCTGCGCCTATGAGATGGAGTATATTCTCTTCGGAAACGCCGGGGACCCGGAAAATCTGGAGGAAATGGCGGCTTCCCTCGTCGGGCTGCGCCACGGTCTGAATCTGGTCCATATCCTGTCGGACAGCCAGAAACGGGAGGCAGCCAGAAGCCTGGCCGCCGCCATCGTAGGAGGAATCGGGCTGCTGCCGTTAGTGGGGGTGGTATCGTTTTTGATTATGGGCATCTGGGCCTTAGGCGAAGCTCTGTGGGATGTGCGGATCCTGTTGAACGAGGGAAAAGTCCCTCTTCTAAAAACCAGGGAAAGCTGGAAGCTGGGTCTGGAGAATTTGCTGGATCTGGGAAAAAGCGGAGGTTTGGATGGGATGGACGGTTCCGGGGAAGGTTCTGGCCTGGATTACAGGGGCTACAGCCGTCTGTTTCTCTTCGCGGGCCATGACGCGCAGATGGATTACCGCATCATGGATATGATTCAGGCGAATCTGAGGCTGGAGCAGGAGGGCTTTCGGATGGGCAGCTGCGGGGATCAGGTGGATTTAAAGGCCCAGGTTTGTGGAAAACATGTCTTTTTTCATCTGGGATTGTGGAAATCTCTTTTTGGACAGGACGGCGGAACCTACCGGATGACGATGGCAGTGTCCGGGGGATACGATTAAGGAAAGGGGGACCGGCAGGGATGCTCTTTTTTTCAGCAAATCTTATAGAGCTGTGTAAAGTTTATCGATGGATTAGCAAAATACCCTCTCCGGTACGAAGCGTTAAAGAATGTTTGGATTTGGTTACTCCTTTAAGGCTGAAAAAGAGAGTGTCCCTGCCGGCCCCCAAAGCCTTCGGTTTTCGCGCCAGCATGTCGGTAGAGGCGGCTTTGGCGCTGCCCCTGTGCCTCTTTGCCGGAGTGATTCTTATGACGCCTATGAAGCTTTTGCAGGATCAGCGCAGAATCCAGGGGGCCTTAGAGCAGGCGGCCCGGGATCTCAGCACCTATGCTTATGTAAAGGAACTGGTGGAAGGCGGCAAGGAAGCCGGGCCCGGCGGGGAGGGATTGATTTCCCTCATCGGCATCGGATACGTGAGAAATCAGGTGATGAAGCATGTCCGGCAAGAGCGCATCGAGCAGGTTTCCTTCGCGAAAAGCAGGATATTGGGGGAGGATGATGAGATCCGCCTGGTGATGAATTACCGGCAGAAGCTTCCCTTCTCCGTGTTTGGCCTGGACAGCGTCCCTATGGAGGCGGTCAGCGTGCGCCGGGCCTGGGTGGGAGCAGAGGGAGGCAGGCTTAAAGCGCTGGCGGATGGGCAGGAGGATGAGGCGGACCCGGTGGTCTATATGGGAAAGGACGGAACCCGCTACCATCTGAGCCCCAGCTGCCACTACCTGTCCAATAACCTGACCGCTCTCTCCCAGGCCCAGCTGGAAAGCGCCCGAAACGCTGAGGGCAAGCGCTATCAGCCCTGCGCCGTCTGCGGCGGGGCGGCGGTTAAGGGAAACGTCTATGTGATGCCAAGCGGAAGCAGCTACCACACCACCCAGTTCTGCTCGTCCATCGCCGCCTACGTGCGCGCGGTTAAAAAATCAGAAGTGGAGCATCTGGGGGCCTGTTCCTACTGCGGGGGAGGATGAGAAGTGAATGGAATTGAGTTATATCAGAAAATAGCCGATGGAGGATTTCTGATTTTTCTGCTGGTTACCGCCTGGGAGGATCTTCGGGCCAGGAGGCTGCGCCCGGCTGTCCTGGTATCAGGAGGAATCTGCGGCTGGGCGGCCAGGGGAATGCTCTGTTTTCTGATGTGGAAGGAAGGGCTTTTGTGGAGGGATTATCTGCTGGACGGGCTTTTGGCCCTAGCGGCAGGCGGGCTCCTGCTGGCAGTCAGCCTTCTGACAAAGGGAGGGCTGGGAGCGGGGGACGGATGCTTTTTTCTGGCGGCCGCGCCCTGGATGGGCCAGGAGCGGCTTTGGAGCTTGTTGATTGGAGGGATGCTGCTGTGCTTTTTGGTTTGTGGGGGAATGATTGTGTGGGGAGCGTTAAAGGGAGTATCGGTGCGGAAAAAACGGCTTCCCTTTATTCCGTTTCTGACGCCTGCGGCGCTGCTTCTTCTAATTTAAAGAAGGGCGGGCTTTCAGGCAGCTACACGGTGGAGGCGGCTGTGGTGATGACAGTAGTAGTGCTGTCGGTATGGACCATGATCCGGGCGGCCTACGGGCTTCATGACCGGGTAACCTCCGGGATGATCCTTCATGAGATGGTGGAGCTGTGGGCTCACGAGGAACAGCTGGACTTAGGCCAGGCGGAAGCCCTGGGCGGGGAGGCCTTGAAGCACCTGTTTTTATCCAAGGGGGACAGTATATCTTTGGAAGAGAAGGGGGAGTCGGTAGTGGGAAGTCTTTCCGGCAAAGGACAAGGCTTTCAGATTCAGATGAGCCGGTTTAAGCCCCAGGATTTTCTGCGGAAAATGACCCTTCTGGAAGAATTGGGGGAAAAGGATGGAGATTCAGTATAAACGGGAACTGAAACGGAATTATCTGATCATAGAGCCGGACTGGGAGACCCAGGCGGGATACGAGGCCAAGATGCTGATGGAGAACCGCATTGAGGGGCTTCTTGATTTCCATATGAAGTATGTGGATGACCGGCAGATTTACTATTATGATATTACGTCCATGCAGCCCTTAAGTAGGATAACGGAGGGACGGTGGATCAGCCGGGAGGAGGTCTGTCGGCTGCTAATCCAGATTGACGCCGTTTTAAACCGGGCCAGGGAATATCTGCTGGATGGAGATCATCTGCTGCTGGATGCGGATTACATTTACATGGACCCGCAGTGGGAACAGATTTCCTTCTGCTTTGTGCCAGGGCTTCACGAGAGCTTTTCGGAGGCTTTGAGCCGGCTTTTGCAGTATATTTTGAAGAAGACCGACCACCGGGATAAGGAAGGGGTGGTTCTGGTCTATGGCCTATATCAGGAGAGCTTAAAGGAGAATTACGGCCTTGAAAATCTGCTGCTGCTGATTCATAAGGATCAGCCGGGAGACAGGGAAAACCGGTGGGAGAAGGCGGAAGCGGAGGATGAGGTTTTGGAGGAACAGGACAGGAATCCCTGGCCGGATACGGTTCAGGAGGTTTTTGAGGAGCCCCGCCGGCCTGCCAGTCCTTTGCAGATGATTTTAAAAATTATCGCCTGCTGCATGGGGGCCCTGCTCCTTGTCCTGGGAGCGATCTGGATGTTTCAGGGATGGAGAGGAATTAAAACCTGGGGGATAGTGGCTGCGGCCGGCTGCGCTCTGGCAGCTGCTGCGGCGCTGGGGCTTGAACTGCTTTTTAAGAGAAGAGACAGGGGAAAAGGGGAGGAGCCGGAAAGGATGGCGGCGGAGCCAGCTGATTTGGGCGGCCAGGCCCAGGAGAAAGGTTTTTGGAAAGAAAAACAGAAGAATTTATGGGTACAGGAGCTAAGAGAGGAAAAACGAAAAGAGGACGAATTGCCGATAATCCCCTTTAAAACCGTGCCCCTGTCAGCTGGCAGAGGGCAGGAAGACGTCTGCCGTCTGGAGCCGGAGAACCGACAGCAAAAAACCATTGAAATCCGATATTTCCCCTTTATTATCGGAAAGCAGGAGGAGCTGGTGGATTTCTGTCTGGAGGACGATACGGTCAGCAGGCTCCATCTGCGCCTGGACCGGGAGGAAGGGGAGTGCTGGGTGACGGATCTTAATTCCACCAATGGGACGGCAGTGAACGGCAGGCTGCTGGAGGCAAACGAATCAGCTCCCCTGAGGCCGGGAGACGAGCTGGTGATCGCGGCGCTCCGCTACCATTTCCGATCGGAAAAATTGTAAAAAGCTGTTTACATAAATATACAAATATGCTATATTAAAAGCTACAAGCCAACGGACGATTGTTTGGCGCCGGGGGAGCTATGAGGGAAGTATATCAGTACGCAAGGACAGCTTTTATTAATACAGCCATTATCGCTTTAAATCTGATCGTTTTCTTGTATCTGGAGTTTCTGGGTTCCACGGAAGACGGTATTTTTATGATCGCTCACGGAGCGGTATTTTCTCCCCTTTTGACGGAATACCATGAGTACAGCCGTCTGCTGACTTCGATGTTTATGCATTTTGGGGCTGCCCATCTGATGAATAACATGCTGATTCTGCTGCTTCTTGGAGAGCGGCTGGAGCGGGCCTTAGGCCATGTGCGATACCTGCTGTTCTATCTTTTGTCCGGCATCGGAGCCGGGCTGTTTTCCATGGAGGTTCACCGGTATCTGGGAGAGGTTATCATCGGAGCGGGGGCGTCCGGCGCGGTTTTCGGCGTTGTGGGAGGCCTTGGGGCGGTTCTTTTGCGCAACCGGGGCCATTTTGGACGGTTGAGAGGCCGGCAGATCGGAGTGATCCTTCTGTTTACGTTGTATTATGGGATTTCCAGCAGCGGAATTGATAACTGGGCCCATCTGGGCGGCTTAGCGTCGGGCTTTGTACTTGGCATCTTACTGTACCGCAGGCCTAAAAGCGTCTTTGGTACATCAAGATAAAAAATCCCCCAGGGGATAATGCGAAAGGAGGAGAGTAGGATGAGGGATGAGTCTTGTATTTTTTGTAAGATAGCCAACGGGGAGATCCCGTCCGCAACGGTATATGAGGACGAAGATTTCCGCGTGATCCTGGATTTGGGGCCGGCTTCCAAAGGACACGCCTTAATTCTGCCGAAAAATCATTTTAAGGATGTATGTGGACTGGATCAGGAGACAGCGGGAAAGGTTTTAACCTTGGGTGCGAAGATCGGAACCGCTATGAAAAAGTCCCTGGGCTGTACAGGCTTCAATTTGGTTCAGAATAATGGGGAGTCAGCGGGACAGACGGTATTCCATTTCCATATGCATGTGATCCCCCGCTACGAAGGGGGCCCGGCCATGGTGGGCTGGACGCCTGGAAAAGCGGATCCTGATGAGCTGGCAGCTACCGCCGAACAGATTAAGGGGGCTCTGTAATTGAATAATTGCAGATACATGATTCAGGACGGTGCTGCGTATGAACTTCAAGGATGAACGGCATAGACGGCAGTTTGAGGATATGTATGAGCAGTACAAGGTGCCTTTGCGGACCATTGCCTAT
This sequence comes from uncultured Enterocloster sp., assembly GCA_944383785.1. GTDB lineage: Bacteria > Bacillota > Clostridia > Lachnospirales > Lachnospiraceae > Enterocloster. The sequence continues at coordinate 56,738 of CALWQV010000001.1, forward strand.
AAATGCGGGATTCCAAGGGAAGAGATGGAGGACGTCATTCATGATGCCTTTGTATCTTACGCCCGTTCCGATTACGATCTGGAGCTTCCGGAGGAGGAGCGGCGAAGGCTTTTGAGCCGGATTCTAAAGAACCGCTGTATTGATTATTTCAGGGAATTGAAGCGCCATGGCTGCTACAGCCTGGATGATGAGCGGTATTACCAGGAGCGTTCTCTGACGAAGGATAAAGGCCGCGAATTGGTGGACGATATGATCGGGGATGAGAAATGCCGCGCCATCATAAAAGAGATCCAGAAAATGCCTGAAAACTGGAAAGAGGTTGCGATTTTAAAGATGCTGGAAGGACGGTCTACGGAGGAAGTATGCGAGATTTTGAATATTTCCGAGAAGGCATGCTATTCCAGAGTCGCGCGGATTCGAAAATATCTGGATAAACTGCTGAAAGATGAGAACTGGCCTTAAGGTAAAGAAACAATAGAGCTGCGCAGGCAGCCCGAATCAGCTTCGGGAGCCTGCGCAGTTTTCAATTAGTCCGATAATGGTATCCACCGCATTGGTCAGGTGGCTTCCCTCCATGGCAGTCCGGTAGGAAGCGCGGTTCTGGTACAAATCCTCAATGGCGTCGTAGAGGGTATCCTCTGTCATCTGCTCTTCCTCCAAAACCTTGCTGAAGCCCTGGGCCGCGAAGGAGCGGGCGTTGAGGATCTGATCCCCCCGGCTGGCGGCGGCAGACAATGGAATTAAAAGATTGGGCTTATGGAGGGCCAAAAGCTCGCAGATGGAGTTGGCTCCCGCCCGGGAAACCACCAGATCCGCGGCCGCGAACAGGTGCTTTAAGGGCGCATCCACATATTCATACTGTACATATCCGCTGGTTCCGATAAGGCTCTCGTCCAGATTGCCTTTTCCGCAGATATGTATCACCTGGAAATCGGCCAGCAGACGGGGCAGAATCCGGCGGATCACGCCGTTGACGATCACGGAGCCCAAGCTTCCGCCGATGACCAGGATCACCGGACGTTCAGCGGAAAGATGGCTGTAGGAAAGGCCGGCCAGCCGGTCCCCTTGAAGAAGCTCCGCCCGTATGGGCGAACCGGTCAGAACCGCCTTATCCTCCGGGAGATACTTTAGGGTCTCTGGGAAATTGCAGCAGACCTTGGCCGCGGCGGGGATGCAGATCTTGTTCGCTAAGCCTGGGGTCATATCCGACTCATGGATGATGGTGGGAATCTTATAATGCTTTGCCGCCAGAACCACAGGCACGGAGACAAAGCCGCCCTTGGAAAATACCACATCCGGCTTATAGCGGCGCAGCAGCCGCAAAGCCTGGGCGTATCCCTTCAATACCCGGAAGGGGTCGGAGAAATTCTTAATATCCAGATAGCGGCGCAGCTTGCCGGAAGAGATGCCGTCATAGGGAATGCCTGCGTTCTCAATCAGCCGCCGCTCGATGCCCTGATAGGAGCCGATATAGCGTATTTCGTAATCCAAAGCTTTCAGGGACGGGATCAGGGCCAGGTTCGGAGTGACGTGGCCGGCGGTTCCGCCTCCGGTGAGGATAATTTTTTTCATAAAACCTCCAAAAAAATAAAATTAAGGCGGGGAAAATCAGGAGATCCGCCGTTATATATTATAGTAAGCGCAAATTAAAAAAAGTCAACCCTAAAGCTTCAGGGAACTTTAGGAGAAAAAGTAAGAGGCCTCGAGTGAAAAAAAAATATTTGGAAGATTCCACAGAAGATTACAGTTATGTTGATCAGGTGGTTCGGAGTCTGTACGGCTGTTCCGATGAGCAGCTGTTAAAAGAGCTGGAAGAAGCGGAGCAGAATCCGCCGCCGGTTGATTTTGAGATTTATCCGGATGAATTTGACCGCATATGGGAAGATATTCAAGAGGAACGCCGGGAAAATCAGGAGAAAAAGACAGGGAAAGTGCGCCGTTTTACCTGGAAAAGAGCGGTGGCCATCGCGGCGGCAGCCTGTCTTATGGTGGGAAGCACCTGCCTGGTAGCCTGGGGAACCAAGACCTATTTTTATCGGGAAAGGAGCCGTGGTGGAGTTAAGGGGGATATTGTATTTAATAATGATATGGTAGTTGAGGATGTAGCAAATGTTGAGGAAGCATATGCAAGGATCCAAAGTGTATTAGAGATAAAGCCTTTGAGAGCTGCGTATCTACCAACAGATTTAGAATTCTCAAGATTAAAACTAGGAAGTAATTATGCAGTATTAGAATTCAATATCAAGGAAAAAAAGTTTTACATAATTCAAAGGAAGGGGACCAAGGAATCTTCTATTAATTATCAATCGGATAGCCAAAACTATATAACAGTAAAGAACAAATGGCTTGGACAAACAATAATGATTCGGAAAGAAGAGACTCAAATGGGAGGTATTCGTTTTGAAACGAATATTGCGAACGAAAATAATGTGTGTATTTGTCTGGGTGATATAGATGAAGATGAATTTAGAAAAATTATAGAAAATTTGAGTTACTAAAGAAAGGGAAAAGTATGTATTTAAGAAAATTATTAGGAAGCGCTGTATTTACAGTAGGTATTTTGCTAGTAACAAATTCCGTTGTATTTGCGTCAAATTTTAATCCACTAGATTATACCTCAATTACGTTTGAGTCAGAATTGCTTTTACCCGAAATTGAAGAAAGTCAGGATTATGTTAGAGCTACTGCTAGAAGAGGTGTTTTTTTCGCGGGAGCTGATTTATCGATTACAAATAATGATGGCGATATTGATGTTGCAGGACATGCGTATATGTCGGAACCAGTGGATGAGATTTATATGACAATTTATCTAGATCGGTATGTTGTTGATGAAGAAGGCGATGGAGATTGGGTACATGTGGATATGTTTGAATTTGAATTCTACGCTGAAGACTATCCAGACGGGGAGTTAACATCAGAATCAGTAGAATTCACATTGACAGGTTATCCCAAAGGTGAATATTATCGTCTTCGCGGTGCTTATGCTGCCGTTAAAGACGGCGTAATTGAAGGATTTGGACCGTCAACCGACGGAATCTTAATTGAATAATTACCCACATTTGTATAGAGACATCGACTCAAAACAACCCCAAACAGAATCCCCCGCGTCAGCCGCAAACAAGCTGGCGCGGGGGATTCTGCGTTTAGGGTCTGCTTTTGTTTCCCTTCTGTTCGGAACCACTATGAATAATTGACTCCCGCCTCGTACTCCTTCAAGGCCTGGGCCAGCTGATCCGGGCAGGAGGTGGGCTTGAAGCCGCAGCGGATTCCATCCAGACGACGGATCGCCTCGTCGATATCCATTCCCTCCACCAGGCGGGCAACCCCCTGGGTATTGCCGGCGCAGCCGCCTTCAAAATGTACATTGGTCAATTTATGGTCTTTAACGTCAAAGGTAATCCTGCGGGTGCAGACGCCGTGTGTCTTGTACTGCATTGGTCATGCCTCCTGAACTTGAAATTCCTATGAGATTATATGCGAAACAGCGCCAGAATGTCAAGGCGGGATCAGGTTTTTCTCTCTTGCAAAGGCATTAATTTTCAGTATAATAATAGGAAGCGGGCTCTGCTGCGGCATAAGAGAGAGACCGAAACAGTGGGAGCTATCAAAAAGGAGGATCAGGATGCTTGGAATTATCGGAGCCATGGATGAAGAAGTGGCAAGATTGAAAGAACAGATGGAGGACGCTCAGGTACAGACCTGGGCGGGCATGGAGTTTTACCGTGGAAGGATCAATGGAAAGGAGGCGGTGGTGGTCCGCTCCGGCATTGGAAAGGTCAACGCGGCGGTCTGCGCCCAGATTCTGGCGGACCGCTATGAGGTTAGCGCCATTGTCAATACAGGAATTGCCGGTTCTCTGGACGGGAAAATTGATATCGGGGATATTGTGCTGTCCACCGACGCCCTTCAGCATGACATGGACGCCACGAACTTTGGCTACACCCTAGGGCAGATTCCCCGGATGGAGGTGCTTTCCTTTCAGGCGGACCGGCGGCTTTTGGAGCTGGCCCGGGCATGCTGCAAGGAGGTGAACCCGGATATTCATGTCTATGAGGGCCGGGTGGTCAGCGGCGACCAGTTTGTATCCAGCCAGGAGAAGAAGGAGTGGCTGATCAGGAACTTTAAGGGCTCCTGCACGGAGATGGAGGGGGCGGCCATTGCCCAGGCGGCTTACCTGAATGAAATTCCATTTCTCATTATCCGGGCGATCTCGGATAAGGCGGACAACAGCGCCACCATGGATTATCCCGCCTTTGAGGCCCAGGCCATCGACCACTCGGTGAACCTGATGCTGGAAATGATCCGCCGTTATGAGGCATGATCTTAAGGTCAGGCCCGGTTCAGAATCGAATAAAGGGAGAATTTGACGAACGATTCTAGGCTCTCTCAACTTCCCAAAGGAATCTTCCGTGGTTATAATGGAAACGCACAAAATAACTACGGAATGTTTCCGGGAAGAAAGGGGAGCTTTTTATGATGAACTTTTTACAAACGGGAAAAGCACTGTATATTCTGGCGGCCGTATGCCTGGCGGGGATCGTGGTGCGGCTTCTGGCGGGAAGCTTCTACAAAGGACTAATTAAGGAAAGCGCCAACCTTGCGCTGACAAAAAACAAATATCTGCGCGCCTTAAAGCAGAACGCGGAGGATACATACCGTCTCAACCAGGGAATGAACAATACGAAGGTTTACCTGGAAAAGCAGCTTTACAGTCTGCGTATGGCAGGGATTTCCATCAAAGGCCTGGACAACCTGTCGGGCCAGCTGACGCTTCTGTGCTTTTTGGCCGGCGGGGCGGCTGCCTTTATGGCATATTGGTATAGAAGCGACAATTACTACATTGTTCTCTACGGGGCGGTGGGAATCCTCTGCGGTATGCTGACCATGTTTGTGGATTACGGGGTCAACCTGGAAGCCAGACGGCAGCAGCTTTTGACCTGTCTGCAGGATTATCTGGAAAATGTTATGTGGCCCAGGATGTCCAGGGAAAGCTCCGAGCTGGGGGTCACGGCTAGCGACAGCCCGGACAAGCGTGAAAACAATTTGGTGCGGGCCATTGGACGGGAGCGCAGAGGCCAGGGAAGGCGGGGCATCGAGCAGACGGCGGCCAGCCGGGAAAAGGTAAAGGAGCAGCCCCAGGCCCGGGAGGCGGAAAACGCGGGAGAGAACTGGCTGAAGGAGCTGAACCCGGATCAGAAGCGGGTGCTGGGAGAGCTGTTAAAGGAGTTTATTTCCTAAGAATCCCATTTTTTACCGTTCTTCTATCGCAATTAAAGCGGCAATGTGTTATAATAGGGACAGCCAGCGGGCCAGGACGGCAGAGAACCGGGTCCGCATGACATAGATTTCATGGGAGGAGCCCATGAACATAAGAAAAGGAGAGCAAAAGTTATGGGAAGAGAAGTAACATTCGATTATTCCAGGGCAGCTGGTTTTGTATCCCCGGAAGAGATGGAGAACTTTAAGACCACCGTTATGACCGCGAAGGAGACGCTGGTACATAAGTCGGGAGCGGGAAATGATTTCCTGGGCTGGATTGACCTTCCGGTTGACTATGACAAGGAAGAGTTCGCGCGGATCAAGAAGGCCGCGGCAAAGATCCAGGGGGACTCGGATGTTCTTCTGGTAATTGGAATCGGCGGTTCCTATCTGGGAGCCAGAGCCGCCATTGAGTTCTTATCTCACAGCTTTTATAATGTACTTCCCAAGGAAGTCCGCAAGACTCCGGAGATCTACTTTGTGGGAAACAGCATCAGCAGCAAGTACATCCACGATTTAAAGCAGGTGCTGGAGGGCAAGGATTTCTCCATCAACATTATTTCCAAATCCGGAACCACCACAGAGCCGGCCATCGCCTTCCGGGTATTTAAGGAGATGCTGATCGAGAAGTACGGAAAAGAAGAGGCTAATAAGAGAATCTACGCCACCACAGACAAAGCGAGAGGCGCCTTAAAGAACCTGGCGGACCAGGAGGGATACGAGGAGTTCGTAGTTCCGGACGATGTGGGCGGCCGCTACTCTGTGCTGACGGCGGTAGGTCTTCTTCCCATCGCGGTAAGCGGCGCGGATATTGACAAGCTGATGGAGGGCGCGGCTTCCGGCCGTCAGAAGGCATTGGAGCGCCCCTATGAGAGCAACGGCGCTCTGCAGTATGCGGCGGTGCGCAACATTCTGCTGCGAAAGGGCAAGCAGGTGGAGATTACAGCCAACTACGAGCCCAGCCTCCACTATATCTCCGAGTGGTGGAAGCAGCTCTTCGGAGAGAGCGAGGGCAAGGATCAGAGAGGCATTTTCCCGGCATCCGTTGACTTGACCACGGATCTGCATTCCATGGGCCAGTTCATCCAGGACGGCGCGCGGATCATGTTTGAGACGGTGATCAATGTGGAGGAATCCCCGGCGGAGATTCTGCTGAATAAAGAGGACGTGGATACGGACGGCATGAACTACCTGGCCGGAAAGAGCGTTGATTTTGTAAATAAGAGCGCCATGAACGGCACGATTTTGGCTCACACCGACGGACAGGTGCCAAACCTCCGCATCGACGTGCCGGAGCAGAATGAATTCTACCTGGGCGAGCTGTTCTACTTCTATGAGTTTGCCTGCGGCGTCAGCGGTTATATCCTGGGGATCAATCCCTTCAACCAGCCTGGCGTAGAGAGCTATAAGAAGAATATGTTCGCGCTTTTAGGCAAGCCCGGATATGAGGAGCAGAGAGAGGCTCTGTTAAAGAGATTATAAGCGGGCAGCCGCTGTAAAGAACGGCCCCGGCCTTCCCAATCAGGAGGCCGGGGTATTTTTGTCCCTTGAAAGGCAGCTACTCCTCGATCGCCTGGATTTCCAGGTAATCAAAGTCAATGGATTCGATAAAATGATCCTGGGTAAAGCGGACCTTGCTGTGAAGCTGGAATTCACGCACCGCGGCGTCCAGCCACATGGGCTTTTCCAGGTCAAATTCGTAGCAGATTTCATCCAGGGCCTGAAAGACCATCTGAGTCCTGGAAAGAGAGTAGTCGCTGATGGAAATGACGGTGTCCTTCACCAGGTGATTATGCTTGATGATTTTTCCCCACATGCGGAACATAGGCTTCCTCCTTGATGCTGTGATTTCGCTCTTAACTATATCGGATTTTCAGAAAGATGTAAAGAGGCTTGTCCGGGGGAAAAAATTGTAGTAATCTATAGATAAAGAAAGCGGGGGAGAAGGAGCTCTCCCGCCATACTGACACGGAGGATAAATGCATGGCAGCGGCTATTACGGATTATGTGAAATTTCTTGGAGATGCCAGGATCGCGGTGGACTCCTTAAACTGCGACCAGAACACGAGAGATCAGATGGAGACGGAGAGAAAGCGGCTGGAGCGGGAGCTGGAGGCAGCCAGGAAAGCCATGACGGACCAGATCAGCCAGACCACCCGCAAGCGCAGGGATGAGATTACCGCCGGCTATGATAAGGAGATCGCCAAGGGCCAGGAGAGCCTGCGAAAGGCCAGGCAGTCCAGGGAGAAGGCCAGGAATAAGGGGATGAAGGAACGGATCGCCGATGAGACCAGCGAGCTGCGGGAGCACAACCGGGAGTTAAAGCTTCAGCTGAAAACCCTGTTCCAGCAGAACCGTGTTCCGGCCTATTGCAGCAGCACCCTTTACTATGCCCTCTATTCTCCAAGAGGGATCCGGGAGCTGGGGATTCTTCTGTGTACGGTGGTTTTCTGCTTCTTAGCCCTGCCCTGCCTGATTTATTTCCTGATTCCGAATCGTCAGAGCTGGTATCTGGCCGGCGTCTATTTTGCGGATGTGATCCTATTCGGCGGCATTTACATTGCAATCAGCAACCGCACCAAGGTGCGCTACCAGGGCGTTTTAAAGCAGGGGCGGCTGATCCGCAATACCATCCGGGCCAATGAAAAGAAGATCCGCGTGATCATCCACTCCATCCAAAAGGACGGGAACGAGGACATTTATAACCTGGAAAAATACGACGATGAGATTTCCCGGATCGAGAACGAGCTGTCACAGATTGCGGGGCGCAAGAAGGAGGCTTTGAATACCTTTGAAACGGTGACGAAAAATATTATCTCCGATGAGATTGCCGACCGCCATCAGGAAAAGATACGGTCGCTGGAGCAGAAGAAGGCAGAGACCCAGCTGGCCTTAAAGGAGCTGGACGCCAGGATCCGGGAGGAAAATATCCATATTATGGATACCTTTGGCCCCTATCTGGGGAAGGAGTTTTTGCAGGCGGAGCGCCTGAATGAATTGTCAAGGCTGATTCAGGATGGCTCGGCTTCCAATCTGACGGAGGCCATGGAGATGTATCGGGGACAAGGGGAGAAGTGAGAAAAGAGGGAGGTGAAGGCGTGTATATGGGAACTTTCTTTTGGATAATCGGCCTGCTGCTTTATGTGGGGCTGATTGCGCTGTTTCTTTTTCTGTTCTATTTTTGCATCAAAAAAGGCGTGAAGAACGGAATCGTAGAGGCGTATCGGGAAATACACAAAAATAGTGACAATAACACATAATAAAAAAGGCGTCAAAGTGTATCGGTTTTGACGCCTTTTTGCATGGCCTGTCCTTAAATCCGCACCATCCGAAAGGGCACCTGGTTCGCTGTCAGAAGCTGGGCTTCCCTCTGGTGGCAGGTAAAGATAATAATCTGATTCTCATAGGCGGATGCCAGCCACTTGAGGGCGGTCTTCAGCCTCTCGTCATCGTAAAGGGTAAAGCTGTCGTCAAAAATCAGCGGCATAAAGTCAGGACCCGTCTGCATAAGCTTTGCCGCCGCCAGCCGCACCGCCAGGTGGATCTGGTCCATGGTGCCGGTGCTGACCTGGTCTAAGGGAACCAGGCGGGACGGGGTATTCATAAATACGTTCAGGTTCTGGTCAATGCTCATGCTGCCGTAGGCGCCTCCAGTAATGCTGGAAATAAGCTCAGAGGCGGTTTTATTCAGATAAAGGCCGAAGGAATCCCGGATGGAGGTGGAAAGGTTCGTCATGGTTTCCTGGGCCAGGTCGATAGCGTCGATCTCCTCCTGAATCCGCGCGTTTTCCGACAAGGAGCGCTTTAAGGCCTCAGCCTGGGTCTTGCAGGAAGCCAGATGCTCCAGCTTCTTCTCCAGCTCCCACTGGATTTTCTGCTGCTTTTCAATTTCCTCCGAACAGGCTTCCTCCTCCTTCTGGAGAGAGGCCGTCTCCTGGGACAGGGCGGCTAGGGTTTGTTCCGACTGGTCGATGGCGTCGCAGAGGCGCAGAAGCTCCTGGGTGCGCTTCTCAAATGCCGCCATAGCCTCTGGCGTCACGGCGGTATCTCCCAGATATTTCTGGAATAATTCCCGAAGCTGCACATATTCCGCAGTCATGGACCGCTTGTAGCGGTTTCCTGTAAGGGCTAGAAGAACAGCCAAAGCCAGGAAGATAAAGCCTCCGGCCCCGAGAACTCCCAGCACCACAGGCAGAGTCAGGAAAAATCCCTGAAGCCTCTGGGGCTGGGCCGCGAAATATCCCGCGCAGCCTATGCAGAGAAGAGCGGCCAGGATTAAAAGCAGAATCCGGCCCCGCCCGGGAGCCTTCTTGCAGAGGGACTGACTGCTCTCGTAATTCTGATACAGCTGACGGACATTTTCCTGGCAGGAGAGAATGGAAGAACGGCCGTCAAATTGGCTGCCAGCCAAAAGCTGCCGTCCCCTGGCCGCCTTCTGGATCAGATTCTCCCGCTCCTTCTGCTTTTCCTCCAGCTGCTGTTTTAAGGCGGCCTTTTTGTCGCGGCAGGCGGAAAGCTGGTTTTCATATTCCGGGGCAGAGATCTCCTGCTCCAGCTTGCGGATCTCCCCCAGAATGGAGGTATAGCTTAAAGCGGCCTGGGGAAGCAGCTGGCTTTCCAGATCCCGGCGCTGGCTTTTTAAGTAGGCGCTGGCCCTTGTAATATTTAAGGAAAGGCTGCCGGAAGTATTCAGGTTAGCGATGTAGTTGCGCAGCTCCGCTACCATGCCGCTGTCGGTGGCGCACTTTAACTGCCCGATGCTTACGGTATTGTTGTAAGCCGTCTCGCTGAGGCCGCAGCGCAGGCGGTCCAAAAGAGCTGCGGACGGCTCCTCCTCCCGCCCCAGGGTTTCATTTATGATGCGAAGCTGCTGATCCTTCTTCACAAACCGACGCTCGATTCGGAAGATTTCCCCTTGGCTTTCCACCCGCATATAGCCCTCATAGGTGCCGCTGCCCTCCCAGGGCTCATATTTGCTGTAAAGGTCGTTTTTCGAGGCCCGGCCCCGCTGCTTTTCAATGCCAAAAAGCATACCCCGGATAAAGGTGTGCAGCGTGGATTTGCCTGCTTCATTCTGGCCGTAGACCACATTCAGCCCCGAATCAAAGGAAAAATCCCGGTTCTGGAGCTTGCCGAAGCCATTAATATGAAGATTCAGAATACGCATGAGGTCAGCTCCTTTCATCCGTGGTGTGAAGGAGGGCGTTTACGCCGTAATAGAGGGCCTTCTTTTCCACCGGACTCATGTCTTCTTTTTGAAGGGCCTGGATGAAAAATCCGATCATATCGCTGGGATGCTCGGAGAACAAGGCGGAAAAATCGTATTGAGGCTCGGAATCGTCCAGAATCTCGCAGATGCGGTAGCGGGAGCAGAGAGGCTTTAAATCAAACTCAATCTCCGGATCCCGCATGCCTTTTAAGCGGAAGCGGTAGATATTCTGCTCCCCCCGCTTCTGAATCTCCTGCACCAGGCGGCCGCACAGCTCCATATTGGTGGTGTCCTTGGAAACGTTCACCGCCAGGGGAATGTACTGAAGCTGGGAGGCCGGCACAAAGTCCAGCCGGGACACCTTTTTGGTGATAGGATGGATCTCCCCCAAAAAGTAGCCGTGGGGGCCTGTCTCCGTCAAATCCAGAGGCTCCGGCGAGCCGCAGAAGGCCATCTTCCCCTCCGCTACCACCCGGGGCTTATGGATATGCCCCAGGGCAATATAGGAAAATGGAGAGAGCTCCAGGCTGTTAAAATTCATGGGCAGATGGGAGGAATCGCCTCCGTGGGCCATCAGGATCTGGATCCGGCTGGAGATGGGAATCTGGATATTTTCCAGAAGAGGCTCCTTGATCTCCGCAGTGCGGTAGCTGAAGCCGTAAACCTCCGTGTTAATGTCCTCAAAATAGATGGAGGTCAGGGAATCCTCCATCAGCCAGGTCACATTGGGACTCCAGGTAAAACTTAAAAGAGCGGAATTCGGGCGTATGCGGTCATGATTGCCTGCGATGATCACAACCCGCACGGAGGGGATGGTGGAAAAGAGGTAATTCACCTCCTTCAAATCCCGGATCAGAGGCTGGCGGTGGAACAGGTCGCCGGAAATAAACAGGCAGTCAACCTTCTGCTCCCCCGCCTGTTCCACGATGAGGCGGAAGGTATCTTTTATGGCCTGAGCCCGCTCCCGGCCCCAGGGCTTATCGGCGTCCGGGCACATGCCCCAGTGGACGTCGCCTGTGTGGATGAATTTCATACGCCTTTCTCCCTCTTAAGAAAATCCCAAAATTCTTACAGCTCGCAGTTGTTTACGGTTCTGGGGAACGGAATCACATCGCGGATGTTGGACATGCCGGTTAAATACATCACGCAGCGCTCAAAGCCCAGGCCAAAGCCGGAATGGCGGCAGGAACCGTATTTTCTCAGATCCAGATAGAACTGATAGTCCTCCTGCTTAAGGCCCAGCTCCTTCATGCGGGCCACCAGGGTGTCGTAGTCGTCCTCCCTCTGGCTTCCGCCGATGATCTCGCCGATGCCGGGCACCAGGCAGTCTACGGCCGCCACGGTCTTACCGTCGGGGTTCATCTTCATATAGAAGGCTTTGATTTCCTTGGGGTAGTCGGTAACGAATACCGGGCGCTTAAATACCTGCTCGGTCAGGTAGCGCTCATGCTCGGTCTGCAGGTCGCAGCCCCAGGAAACCTTATAATCAAACTGATCGTTGTGCTCCTCCAGAATCTTCACCGCATCCGTGTAGGTGATGTGGCCGAACTGGGAATGAAGCACATTGTTCAGACGGTCTAAAAGGCCCTTGTCCACAAACTGGTTGAAAAACGCCATCTCTTCGGGAGCGTTCTCCAGCACATACTGGATGACGTACTTTAAGAGGCCCTCGGCCACGACCATATTGTCGTTTAAATCGGCGAAAGCCATCTCCGGCTCGATCATCCAGAACTCAGCCGCATGACGGGGCGTGTTGGAATTCTCCGCCCGGAAGGTGGGGCCGAAGGTGTATACGTTGCGGAAGGCCATGGCGTAAGTTTCTACGTTTAACTGGCCGCTGACCGTCAGGTTAGTGGGCTTGCCGAAGAAATCCTGGGAAAAATCCACGGAGCCGTCGTCGTTTTTCGGCACATTGGTCAGATCCATGGTAGTAACCTGGAACATCTCCCCGGCGCCCTCGCAGTCGCTTCCGGTGATTAAGGGCGTATGGACGTAGACAAAGCCCTGATCCTGGAAATAGCGGTGGATGGCGTAGGCGATCAGGGAACGAACCCGGAATACCGCCTGGAAGGTATTGGTTCTGGGACGCAGGTGGGAAATGGTCCTCAGATATTCAAAGGAATGGCGCTTTTTCTGGAGGGGGTAGTCGGGAGCGGAGGCACCCTCCACCTCAACAGTGGAAGCCTGAATCTCAAAGGGCTGCTTGGCCTGGGGAGTGGCCACCAGGGTTCCGGTGATAATGATGGCGGCGCCTACATTTAACCGGGCAATTTCAGCAAAATTCTCCATGGTGTCGTGGAAGACCACCTGAAGGGTGTTAAAGCAGGAACCATCGCTGACAACGATAAAGCCAAAGGCTTTGGAATCTCTCAGGCTGCGGACCCAGCCGCCCACGGTTACTTCCTGGTCCAGATACTGGTCCGGATTTTGGAACAATTCTTTTACGGTTGTTAATTTCATGTACGATATTCTCCTTTTTGTGCATAATGATCAAAAACGCACTCTAACGAGATTATAAGATATTTCCGGGTATGTTGCAAGGCTAATCTTTCCGGGGAAAAAGGGGCCTGGGCGCGGCTGAAAGTAAAATTTTTGTCGAAAACAGGTAAAAAGAGAGAAGAAAAAATTGGCAATATTAGTATTGTATAAAAATGTATACAAAAAACAAGATAATAACCTTGATTTTATGGAGAAATGTGTCGATAAAAATTGTAAAAATCAAGAAAAATAATGAATTATTTATGTACTATTTGTGAACTTTGTGCTATAATAAACCTTACAAATATTTTAACAGCAAGAGGTGATAACGTGATTAAGAAAGAAATGATTGCCATGCTTTTAGCTGGCGGACAGGGAAGCCGTCTTGGAGTTCTCACTCAGAAAGTAGCCAAGCCGGCGGTATCTTTTGGGGGGAAGTACCGAATCATTGATTTTCCGCTTAGTAACTGCATCAATTCCGGCGTAGACACTGTCGGCGTATTGACGCAGTATCAGCCGTTACGTTTGAATTCCCATATTGGGATTGGTATCCCGTGGGATCTGGACCGTAACGTTGGAGGCGTGACGATCTTACCTCCTTATGAGCGGAGCAAGGGCAGCGACTGGTACACCGGAACAGCCAATGCCATCTATCAGAACCTGGAGTACATGGAGAACTATAATCCGGACTATGTTCTGATCTTATCCGGCGACCACATTTACAAGATGGACTACGAGGTAATGCTGGATTACCACAAGGCGAATAACGCGGATATCACCATTGCTGCTATGCCGGTGCCCATCGAGGAAGCCAGCCGTTTCGGAGTGGTTATTACCGACGAGAGCAACCGGATTACGGAATTTGAGGAGAAGCCTCCGGTTCCCAGAAGCAACCTTGCTTCCATGGGAATTTACATTTTCAGCTGGAACATCCTGAAAGAAGCGCTGATTAAGATGAAGGACGAGCCGGGCTGCGACTTCGGCAAACATATTATTCCGTATTGCCACGCAAAGGGAGAGCGCATCTTCGCCTATGAGTACAACGGCTACTGGAAGGATGTGGGAACCTTAGGCTCCTACTGGGAGGCCAACATGGAGCTGATCGACATTATTCCGGAGTTTAATCTTTACGAGGAATACTGGAAGATCTATACCAAGAGCGACATTATCCCGCCCCAGTATATTGATGCCAACGCGAATATTGAGCGCAGCATCATCGGCGAGGGCACCGAGGTTTACGGCGAGGTGATTAACTCTGTCATCGGCGCAGGCGTTACCATCGCCAAGGGAGCGGTGGTGCGGGATTCCATCGTGATGCAGGGCAGCGTCATCGGGGCCAGCACAGAGGTGAACAAGGCGATTATCGCTGAGAATGTGCGGATTGGTTCCAACGTGAAGCTTGGCGTAGGCGAGTATGCCCCCAGTACCTATGACCAGAAGGTATATCAGTTCGACCTGGTGACCATCGGCGAGAACTCTATCATTCCCGATGGCGTACAGGTTGGGAAGAATACGGCGATCGCGGGTGAGACCACCGTAGGCGACTATCCTGACGGATTACTGGCAAGCGGAAATTACATTATAAAGGCAGGTGGCACAAAATGAGAGCAATTGGTATCGTATTAGCAGGTGGAAACAGCAAGAGGATGAAAGAACTCTCCAACAAGAGAGCCGTAGCTGCCATGCCGGTTGCGGGAAGCTACCGCAGCATTGACTTTGCTCTGAGCAATATGACCAATTCCCATATTCAGAGCGTAGCCGTATTTACTCAGTACAATTCCAGGTCCTTAAACCTTCACTTAAGCTCCTCCAAGTGGTGGGATTTCGGACGTAAGCAGGGCGGCATGTATGTATTTACGCCCTCCATTACCCCGGAGAACGGAGACTGGTACAGAGGAACCGCAGACGCCCTCTATCAGAATCTGACCTTTTTAAAGAGCAGCCATGAGCCTTATGTGGTAATCGCCGCCGGCGATGGCATCTACAAGCTGGACTACAACAAGGTTCTGGAATATCATATTGAAAAGAAGGCGGATATCACCGTTGTCTGCAAGGATATGGACGAGGGGACGGATGTGACCCGTTTCGGCTGCGTGAAGCTGAACGACGATGGGCGTATCGTTGACTTTGAGGAGAAGCCCATGGCTTCCGATGCCACCACCATTTCCTGCGGCATTTACGTGGTGCGCCGCCGTCAGCTGATCGAGCTTTTGGAGCGCTGCGCGGCAGAGGACCGCTACGACTTGGTAAATGATATCCTGGTTCGCTATAAGAATCTGAAGCGGATCTATGCGTACAAGATGGAGGGATACTGGAGCAACATTGCTTCCGTTGATTCCTATTATCAGACCAATATGGATTTCCTGAAGCCTGAGGTGCGCAATTACTTCTTTAAGGAGTATCCGGATGTATACACCAAGATCGATGATCTGCCTCCGGCCAAGTACAACCCCGGAGCCATCGTCCGCAACAGCCTGGTTTCCAGCGGCTGCATTATCAACGGCACGGTGGAGAACTCGATCCTGTTTAAGAAGGCTTATATCGGCAACAACTGCATTATTAAGAATTCTATCATCCTGAACGATGTGTACATTGGCGACAATACGGTGATCGAGAACTGTATCGTGGAGAGCCGCGATACCATCCGCGCCAACACCACTCATATCGGGACGCCTGGAAATATTAAGATTGTGGTAGAGAAAAACGAGCGGTATACCTTATAGCCGGGGGATGTTTAAGGGGACGGATCCAAATATACGGCAACAAAGGACAAGACAGGAGGGGTATAAAAGTGCAGGTCACAGACGTGAGAGTGAGACGTGTTGAGAAAGAGGGCAAGATGAAAGCCATCGTGTCCATCACACTGGATAATGAGTTTGTTATACACGATATCAAAGTGATTGAGGGGGAGAAGGGGCTGTTTATCGCCATGCCCAGCCGCAAGGCGGCGGACGGGGAGTACCGGGATATCGCCCATCCCATTAACTCAGGAACCAGAGACATGATTCAAAGTATTATTCTGAATAAGTATGAGACGACGCTTCTGGAGGCGGAGTCGGCGATGTAAGAAGCCTGTATATAAATGCTCTCCGTTGATTAGGAGAGCATTTATTTTTCAAAAGATGAGAGAAAGGAATCTGTTAAGATGGATCGAAAGAGAGAGGATACGGCGAAGTTTTTGGCGAAATTGTAACGGATTAGGGCTGAACGGTTACGCGGAATGATAAATAAAAGGGCTGGAAGCGGGAGATATTTCCCAGGATTTCCAGCCCTTTTTAAGCACAAATGTTTATTGATTCTCCATCTTTTTTAAGATGCTTCTGGCTACGCTGAGTCCGTTGGCGGAAGCCTGCTGCAGTCCTCTGGTGACGGAAGCTCCGTCACCGATGGCCCGAAGCCCCTTGACGCTGGTTTCAAAGTCCTTATTCACCACAACCTTGTTGGAGTAGAATTTTACCTCTACGCCGTAGAGCAGGGTTTCATCGCTGGCGATACCGGGGGTGACCTTATCTAAGGCAAGGAGCATCTCCTTGATATCCAGCATGATCCGGTACGGGAACACCAGGGATAGATCGCCGGGAACCGCATCTTTTAAGGTGGGAATCAGGTTGTTGCGGCACAGACGCTCTTCGGTGGTGCGGCGTCCTCTCTGGAAGTCGCCGAAAGTCTGAACCATGATCTTGCCTCCGCAGAGCATGTTGGAGAGCTGGGCAATGTGCTTGCCGTACTCAATAGGCTCGTTGAAGGGCTTGGTAAAGTTCTTGCTTACCAGCAGAGCGAAGTTGGTATTGCTGGTTTTGTATTCCTTGGACTTGTAGGCATGTCCGTTTACCACCGCCAGGCCGTGCTCATAGTACTCCGTGGCCACCTCGCCGGAGGGGTTGGTACAGAAGGTGCGGACCTTATCGTCGAAGGTGGGGGTGTAGTAGACCAGCTTGGCTTCATAGAGATTCTCGTTGAGGAACTTCATCACCTCATCCCGCACTTCGACACGGACGCCGATGTCCACAGTTCCCACCTGAGTCTCGATACCGTGGTCGTTGCAGATATGGGAGAACCAGTCGGAGCCTTCGCGTCCGATGGCGGATACAACCTCGGGGGCGTAATAGGTTTCATCATGATCGGTGATCACGCCCTTTACCTCGTCTCCTTCGATGATAATGTCCTTTACCATGGTGTTAAATTCCATGGTGATGCCCTGGGACAGAAGATGCTCCTGAAGGCGGGTGTAGATCTTATAGCCCTCCTCGGTTCCCAGATGGCGGATGGGGCACTCGATCAGCTTTAAATTGGCGTTAATGGCTTTGCGGCGGATTTCTTCGATCTCCTTCTGCTTGTCCACGCCGTATACGTTCTTGTCCGCGCCAAATTTCAGATAGATGCTGTCGGACTCATGGATCAGCTCGGAAGCCTTGTCATAGCCCAGGATATCCGGCAGATTTCCGCCTACATCGGGGGAGAGGGAAAGCTTGCCGTCGGAAAACGCGCCGGCTCCCGCAAAGCCGGTGGTAATGGAACAGGGCTTGCAGCCTACGCATACTTTGGTGGTGCGCTTGGGGCAGACCCGCTTCTCAATGGGGCGGCCCTTTTCGATCATAAGAATTTTCATCTCCGGTTTCTGGCGGATCAGCTCATAGGCACAAAAGATGCCGGAGGGACCAGCACCGATGATGATGACGTCATAGGTATTGTTGGTCATATGGTTTGCTCCTTTCTTGAAAGCCCGAAAACCAGTATTTCTCGGGGAAATCCGGGATAGGCGCGGGCATAAAAAATACCAGGATACAAAATAGAGGCATGCAGTCAGCTATTCCGGTCACTGGCAGATGGGTTCATGAAAAATGATGAACTTTTTTAAATGTTACAGCATGTTCAGTTTAGCACAAATCAGGGCGGGATGCAAGGATAAAAGCTACGAAAATCCTTGCGCCGGGTCTTTACTGCTGCCCTTTTTCGCCCTTGTGCGCCATTTTGTATTCGGCCCGCTTGCGGCACAGGCTGCTGTAGCTGATTCCCAGGGCCTTGGCGGCGCTTTGGAGATTCTTTGACTGGGCGATTACGTCCTGAATGTAGGTATACTCAAAATCTGCTACAACTTCCCGCAGCGGCTTGATTTTTTGCTCCTGGCAGGCAACGGCGGGAGAGATGGCGGCGGGTTTTGCGCAACTTAAAGCCTTTTCCAGATAATCATCGATGACGTCCCCTACGCAGTCGCTCAGGCAGATCCGAAGGGCTAAATTCTCCAGCTCCCATAAATTCCCGGTCCAGTCCAGGCCGCAGAGCAAATCCATCTGATGGCTTGAAATTTGGCTGGCCCGGTTGGAACAGCCGTATTCCTGTTCAAATTGCTGGACAAAATGCCGGAGAAACAGAGGAATCTCCTCCCTGCGCTCCCTGAGGGGTGGAATGTAGATGCTGGCCACGCAGATCCGGTAGTAAAGATCCGCGCGGAAGCTGCCTTCCCGGATCATTTCCCGAAGGTCGCTCCCCGAGGTGGAGATGATGCGGGCGTGGATTTTCCGGCTTTTAAGGGAGCCGATGGGGGTTATGGTTTTATTCTGAAGGAAATGGAGCAGTAGGGCCTGGTTTTCCGGGGACAGCTCGTTAATTTCGTCAAAGAGAATGACGCCGTTTTGGGCGGCCTCCAGCAGGCCGGTTTTCCCTTTTGGGGAAGCGCCGGTAAAGGCGTTTGGGCTGTAACCGAAGAGCTCAGAGGCGAAGAGCTGATCGGAAACCGCGTTGCAGTAAACATGGACAAAGGGCCCCCGGTAGGCCGCGCTGTGCCGCTGGATATATGCAGCCAGATGATTCTTCCCTGCGCCGCTTTCTCCATAAATCAGGATCGAGGCATCGTGCTGCGCCAGCAGATCCGCCTTCTGATAGATCTGAATCATGGCGGGACTTAATGCCAGAGTATCTTCTTTTTGAAGTTCTATTTTATAATCCATACCGTTTCCTCTTTTTTGAAAGTGTGGAGCTGTCAAGCCCCAGCCTCTTTGCGGCAGCTGCCGCAGAAGGCGAAATTTTAAGGGCGTTTTTGATCATTTCCATTTCCATCTGGGCCACAGCCTGCTTCAGGCTCATTCCGTCCGCATGGGAAGCGGAGGCCAGAAGAAACCTGGGGCTGAGGTCCTGGAGCTCCACGGGAAGCTGGTCAAGGGTAATGGCCGGCGTGGGGCAAAGGACTACAAGGCTTTCAATCACATGCTGGAGCTCCCGGACGTTTCCCGGCCAGGAATAGTTTTCAAATAATTTAAGAACATTAGCAGTCAGATATTTATCCGTATGGTTCTGCTGATTAAACTGGTTTAGGAAAAAGGTGGTGAGGGGGAGGATATCGTCCCGCCGTTTGCGCAGAGGCGGGAGGGTAAGCTCCACCGCATTCAGGCGGTGATATAGATCCAGACGGAAGGTATGGTCATTAACCATTTGACGCAGATCCCGGTTGGTGGCGCAGATGATGCGGAAATCAACTGGGGTGGGAGTGACCGCGCCAATGGCCCGGATCTCTTTATCCTGAATGACCTGCAGAAGCTTTGCCTGGATATCCAGAGGAAGTTCCCCGATCTCATCTAAAAACAGGGTGCCGCCGTTAGCCAGCTGGATCAGTCCTTCTTTTCCCTGACGGGCCGCCCCGGTAAAGGAGCCGGGGGTATAGCCAAACAATTCAGACTCAAACAGGGGTTTGGGAATGGCGGCCATATTGACGTGGATAAAGTTTTTCTCCTTGCGGGAGCTGCTCTGGTGGATAAACTTGGCCAGAACGTCCTTGCCGGTACCGGACTCCCCGGTCAGCATGACAGAGACGGAGGTGGCAGCCAGGCGGAGGGCTTTCCCGTAGATATTGTACATTTCCTTGCTTGCGATGACGATCTCCCGTCCGGTTTCCGCATCTACCTGGAGGTTGCGCAGATGGTTTTCCAAGGCCAGGACCTTCATGCCGGATTCCGATACCTTCTCCCTAAGCCGCATAAGCTCGCTGTAATTGGTCACGGAATAAATAATATAATCGATCTCGTCATTTTTATCAAAAATAGGAGTGGCGGTGGTGAGGACATAGTCCTCCGTTCGGTACTGCACGATTTCTGTCTGGGGCTGCCGGGTTTGCAGGACAATGTCGATGATGTAACTGGCGGTAGGCAGCAGCACATCCTCACGCTGGGAGATCTCCCGTACATCGTGTCCGAAATAGTCGCGGATGTCAAACTGAGCCAGCTGGCTGTAGTATCGATTGCCCCAGACAATAATTCCGCTGCCTGTGGTGATAATAATTCCAATTTCTAGTGCGTCGTAGATGCGGGAAACGTCCCGCATCCGGACATGAGGCGATTTGTATTCCATGATAACATTACTCCACTTGCTGTTGATAAAATTCAATTTATCTTAAATTTAAGATAGTTATTGAATTTTGTCAATATAGAAAGGGAAAAAACGAGTCGGAAATAAACAAAAAAATAACAAAGTTAAATCGTCAAAAACCACGGTTTTCCAGGGGAAAAAGGGGGATTTCGAAAAAAACAGGGATAGAATTATAAATTTGGCACAATTAATGCTGTTAAAATAGAGCAGAGGTTAAGAGCGTCGGTATGGAGCAGAGGGGATTTGCAACTTGAAATTGATAAAAATATAACAATCAAGACTCGTTTTCTGCTGTATTCCGGCCAAAATTAAAGTTTAGGAGGTACATATATGCATTACGAACATCATCGCTATGTAGGAAAAATCTGTGTAGTAACGGGAGCGGCCAATGGACTGGGCCTTAATTTGGTGAATCGGCTGGTTGAGGAGGGCGCCTTTGTTGGTGCCCTGGACTTGGAGGCGGAAACCCTGAAAAAGGAATTTGCCGGAAGGGAAGATAAGATTTTCGGCGTCCCCTGCGACGTTTCCTCCAAGGCGTCTGTGGATCAGGCGGTAGCCGCAGTAATTGAGCATTTCGGCCATATTGATGCGCTGTTCAATATTGCGGGAGTGATTGGACGCCAGTCTCTGCTGGACACCACGGAAGAGCAGTGGCGCAGAGTCATCGATATTAACCTGAACGGAACCTTCTTTATGAGCCAGGCGGTTCTGCGTCATATGGTTGACAAGGGAATCAAGGGCGTGGTGGTGAATACCAGCTCCGTTGCCTCGGTTATCGTCTCCCCCAATACCGGCGCTTACTCCGCAAGCAAGGGCGGGGTAACCCAGTTCACCAAGTGGGCCGCTCTGGAGATGGCAAAGTACGGAATCCGCGTGTGCGCCTTCGGACCCGGAACCCATGCCACCAGACTGACGGAGGGAACCAGGCTGAACCCGGAGCGCTGTGAAATGTTCTTGCAGAATATTCCTATGGGACGTTTCGGAGAGCCGGATGAGGCAACCTCTGTGGCGCTGTTCTTAGGTTCCGACGAGGCTTCCTACTGCACCGGACAGACTTGGATCGAGGACGGCGGAAACTGCTTGTTCTAAAAATAAAGCGCTGTAAGGAAGAGGAGATAGATTATGGATTGGCATGAAGCTTATAAAGAAAAAATTACCACTGCGGCAGAGGCTGTAAGCCATATTCAGTCGGGGGACAAAGTGATTTTCGCCGACTGGATCGGAGAGCCGCCCGCTTTGGTGGAGGCGCTGGTGCAGCGCTATGAAGAGCTGGAAAATGTGACGATTATCCACGGTATGAGCCCGGGACCAAATAAATACCTGGAAGAAAAGTATACGGGGCATTTCCACCATATTTCCCTGTTTATTGGGCCGAATTCCAGATCCGCCTACCTGGCGGGCCGGGTGGACTACCTTGGGGGAACTAATTTCCACAATTGGCCGGATATGTTTGCCAAGAATCCGGATTTAAATCCCCACTGGGCCCTGATTCAGGTGACGCCGCCGGATGAAAACGGCATGTGCAGTTTTGGAAATACCTGCTGCTTTACAGAGCCGGCGGCCAGGACGGCCAAAAGGATCATCGCCCAGGTAAACCCGGATATGCCTTTTACCGGCGGCCGCCTCTTTAAGCTGGCGGATGCGGACTATATTGTGGAGGAGCGCTCGCCCCTGTATGTGATCGGGAGGGCTGAGCCCAGCGAGAAGATTCAAAAGATCGCCGACTACTGCGCCAGCCTGGTGGAGGACGGGGCGACCATACAGCTGGGAATCGGCGCCCTTCCCGATGCCATTGCCCGCAACTTGATGAACAAAAAAGACTTGGGTGTTCACTCTGAGACGCTGACTGAGGCGATGATGGAGCTGGTTCAGGCCGGCGTCATTACCAATAAGAAAAAGACGATTAATCCCGGCGTGTGTATCGGCGCCCAGGCGGCGGGAAGCCTGGAGTTTTACAAGTTTATCGACCACAATCCCATGTTCCAGATGCAGCCCGTTGACTATGTAAATGATCCCTACATCATTGGGCAGAACTACAAGCAGACATCCATCAACAGCTGCCTGGAGGTGGATCTGCAGGGGCAGGTAAACTCCGAAACAGTGAACGGGCGGCAGTACAGCGGAATCGGCGGCCAGCTGGACCATGTGCGGGGGGCACAGATCAGCGAAGGGGGAAAATCCATTATCGCCTTAAATTCCACGGCGAAAAACGATACGATTTCCAAGATTGTGCCTTACTTCCAGCCGGGTAATATTACGACTGTGTCCCGGTACGATGTGGACTACATTGTGACCGAGTACGGAATCGCGGAACTGCGCTATAAAACAGTCCGGCAGCGGGCGGAAGCGCTGATCGCCATCGCCCATCCCAAGTATCGGGACAGCCTGCTGGCAAAGGCCAAGGAGATGGGGCTGATCCCCGTAACCGCATGAGTTTCGACGGCTCTTTGATTGAAGAGCAAATTAAATTTAGGAGGGAATAATTATGTGGAGCGTGCTTGCAATTGTGTTGCCGCTGCTGCTTCTTGTCGTTTTGATCTGGAAGCGGGTGAATATTGCGGTTTCCGCAGTGATCTGCACCGGTTTGATGGCGTTTATGTCAAACCTGAATGTTTACGACAGCCTGACAGCGAATTATATGGAAGCTTTTGTGGGCTATATCCAAAGCTACTGGCCACTGATCTTTCTTGGCGCAAGCTTCGGAAAGGCTATGCAGTTAGGAGGCGGCGCGGAGGATCTGGCGAACCTTTTGACCTCAAAGCTGGGAACAAAATACACCATCGCCGTTCTCTGTGTGACGACACTGGTTTTAAGCTACGGCGGTGTGTCCTGCTATGTGATTGTATTTGTAATTTACCCCATTGCCCTGAACATGTTTAAAAAGGCGGATCTGCCGCGGCATCTGATTCCTGCGGTGGTGGCGGCCGGTTCCTTTACCGCAGTAAACTTAGGCCCCGGATCTCCTTCGGTGGTCAATAATATCCCGGTCAAATACCTGGGAACTTCCGCTACGGTTCTTCCGGTATTTTCCGCGGTAATCGCAGGCTCCTTCTTCCTGCTGGCCATGTTCTACTGTATGTGGCAGGAGAAGGTAGCCCGCAAAAAGGGCGAGCACTTCAGCGCGGATGAGGAAACCCTGCAGATGATGGCGGAATATGAAAAGAAGGAGCATGGAAACGGCGCCATCGCCTTCATTCCTCTGGCCCTGGTGGTAATTCCCCTGTTCTTTGGGGTAGACGTGCTCTACACTTTGTTAATGGGCTGGATCGCCATTGCCGTTCTTTACTGGAAAAAGATTGAGAATAAGGTAGAAATCCTCAACTGCGGCGTTGGGGATGCCATGGGCGCGATTGTTGCAACCTCCGCCGTAGTAGGATTTGGCGGCGTAGCCATGCAGACGGCTGGATATGATGTCCTGGTGAATACGGCTACCAATATGGGAGGTTCTCCGTTAATCTCCTTCTCCCTGGGCACGGCTCTGTTATCCGGCGCCTGCGGTTCCGGCTCCGGCGGCCTGACCCTGGCTCTGGAAACTCTGGCTCCCAGATACATCGAGATGGGAATTAACCCCGGTGTGCTGCACAAGATCGCTTCCGCGGCCTGCATTACCCTGGACTCCCTGCCTCACAACGGAGTTATGGTAACGGTTCTGGCATGCTGCCATTTGACCCACAAGGAAGGGTACCGCCATCTGTTTGCCATTACGGTGGTAGGTTCCACGATCATCTTGATTGAAACGATTATTTTGGCAAGTATTTTCTACCCAATCCCGGGGTAAGGCTGATAGGAGAATGACATGAAAGGGATGTTAAAGGATCGTCTGAGAGAGCTGGATGAACTTTATCCGGTATGGGAAAAAAAGACTATCTGGGAGCATTTCGTGGATACGGCGGACCGGGTTCCGGATCAGGATTTTATTGTGGCCCAGGGGAGAGAGCCCTATACATACCGTCAGACGAAGGAGGAAAGCCTGAGAATCGCAAAGGGCTTTCTGGCGGCAGGAGTGAGGCCGGGCAGCCATGTGGCGCTGCAGATGGAAAATGGGCCGGAGCAGATTTTCACGGCCCTGGCGGCCTCGGCGGTGCGGGCAGTTAAGATTCCGGTGAACCCCTCCCTCTCTGCCAGTGAACTGAAATTTGTTTTAAACCAGTCGGAAGCGGAGTATCTGGCGGCGGACGGCCCTCTCAGGCCGGAGGCGGAGCAGGCCGGCTTAAAGCAGGTCATCCATTTAGGGGAGGCGGGCTCTTTAAAGGGCCTGCCGGTAACCGGCTGGGAAAGCTTCCTGGCGGCTGGCCAGGGAATGGAAATTCCGTGGCTGGGAAAGGCCGAGTACGGGGATGAGCCTTCGGATATTATCTACACATCCGGCAGCACGAAAGCGCCAAAAGGGGTTCTTCTGACCCACGATATGCTGATGCGCAGCGCCTTTGCCAGCTGCCGCAGCCGGGGATTTGAGCTGGGACGCCGTATTTTCGTCCCGCTGCCAATGTTCCACGTATACGGCTATGTAGAGGGGCTGCTGGCGGCGATTCTCGTCGGCGGGACGGTGCTTTTAAGAAAGGGCAAGTTCGTGGCCGGGCCGGTGCTGGATTTTATGGAGGAGGGGAAGGCGAACGATATTTTAAGCGTTCCTTCCCAGATGATGGCCTTGATTACGGAGCTAAAAGAGCGGCCCAGGAGCTTAAAGAGCCTTCACGCGGTTTACTGCTCGGCGGCCGCCTGCCCTTCCTGGGTATGGCCGCAGATTCGGAAAAATTTGGGAGTGGACGATGTGATCACCGGCTACGGCATGACCGAGGTGTGCGGCGCAAGCATGCAGACTGCTCCGGATGATACGGACGAGGTTTTACAGACCCGCGTGGGGAGGATTCTCCCTGGAGGCTGCAGCGGCCTTGAGGAGCTTGGGGGCCGGCAAATTGCTTACCGGGTGGTGGACCGGAAAACGGGACTGGACTGCGCTCCGGGCGAAACCGGAGAGCTCTGGTGCAAAGGCCTGGTGGTGACAAAGGGCTATTTTAAGCGGGATCAGGCCAACGCGCGGGTATTCACCAGCGACGGCTGGTTTAAGACCGGGGATTGCGGCTGCTTTGACGAGAAAGGGTATCTCATTCTGGCCGGGCGCGTGGACGATATGTACAAGATCAATGGAGAGAATGTATCGCCCCAGTTTCTGGAGGAGGTTTTGAGCAGCTGTCCCCAGATTTACACGGTCTGCGTAACTGGCGTTCCGGATCAAAAGCATGGCCAGGTGGGGGCGGCGTTTCTTCAGCTTTATGAGGATACGCCTCAAAACAGGGAAACAGCGGAGGCGTATGCCCGGGAACATCTGGCTAAATTCCAGGTGCCCAAGTATTTTATTTATCTGAAAACAGAGGATTGGCCCCGGACTTCTACAGGAAAGATACAGCGGTTCCGCTTAAAGGAAATGGCGCAGGCCGTTGTGGGCAAATAATCAATATGGAGGTATTTTTTATGAATAAGTATGGTTTAACAGAGGATCAGCTGAGCGTTCAGGAACTGGCGAAGAAGTTTGCCGACGAGGTGGTAGCCGCTACGGTTACGGAGCTGGACCGCAAGCATGCCTTTCCCCTGGAGGAAGTAAAGCAGTGCGGCGAGATGGGATTTTTGGGAATCTGCGTTCCCGAAGAGTACGGCGGGGCTGGAATGGATCATTTGAGCGATGTGCTGGTGATGGAGCAGATCGCCCGTCACTCTTCCTCCCTGGCTTCCATCATCGACGCTCACGCTTCCCTGGGAAGCACTCCGCTGCTGCTTGCCGGAACTGAGGAGCAGAAGCAGAAATATCTGGTTCCCGCCGCTTCCGGTGAGGCGCTGTGCGCATTTGCTCTGACGGAGCCCCAGTCCGGTTCGGATGCGGGCCAGATCCGCACTAAGGCTGTGCTGGAGGGCGATGAGTGGGTGATCAACGGTTCCAAGGCATTTATCACCAACAGCACTTATGCCACCACCTTCCTGGTAGCGGCTAAGACCGACCTGGAGGCAAAGGGAAGCAGAGGAATTTCTATCTTTATCGTACCCGCCGGTACTCCCGGACTGGAAGTTGGAAAGCCGGAGGAAAAGATGAGCAACCGCAGCTCCTATTCCTGCCCCTTAACCTTTACCGACGTGCGTATCCCCAAGGAGAATCTGCTGGGCGAGTTAAACCGCGGATTCCCGCTGTTTATGAAGTGCATCGATGACGGCCGCGTGGCAATCTCCGCGGTGGCGGTGGGTATGGCGCAGGGCGTTTTAGAGCGCGCCGCCAAGTATTCCAAGGAGCGCGTAACCTTTGGAAAGCCCATCTGCGAGAACCAGGCCATCGCCTTCAAGTTGGCGGAAATGGCCACCCAGATCGACGTAGCCAGGGCGATGCTTTATAACACAGCCCGCATGAGCGACAATGGAGTTCCCTTCAGCAAAGAGGCGACTATGACCAAGCTGTTCTGCTCCGAGATGTGCGTACGGGTCTGCGATATGGGACTGCAGATTATGGGCGGCTACGGCCTTTGCGATGACTACCAGGTAGAGCGTATGTATCGGGATGCCAAGCTTTTAACCATCGGCGAGGGAACATCTGAGATCTGCCGTATGGTAATCGGACGCCATGTGCTGAAAGAGTATTAATCGATTAAAATCAGGAGGATTTCACGGAATGAAACGTTCTTTTTTATATCTGAGTGAATTTCATGTAGGCGACAAATTTACAACTTTGTCCAGGACGGTAACAGAGACGGATGTGGTTCTGTTTGCGGGAATTACCGGGGATAATAACCCGATTCATACGGATCAGACCTATGCGGAGAAACTTCCCTTTAAGAGCAGAATCGCCCATGGCCTTTTAGGCGCGGGAATCGCCACCGGACTTTGGGGGCGTATGGGACTGGTAGACGGCTCCGCAATCGCGGCCCTGAGTACGGAGTGGAAGTTTGTAGGCGCGATTAAGATCGGCGATACCATCCACTGCGAGATCGAGGTGCTGGAGGTGAAGCGGTCCAAATCCAAACCGGATCGGGGCGTTTTGAATATCCAGTATTCCATTATTAACCAGGAAGGAACGGTCTGCCAAATTGGAAGCATGGCTACCATGCTGTACTGGGAGGCCCCTGAGGGAGAGGAATAAAAACGGAGGGATATCAATGAATATTTTGGTTTGCATTAAACAGGTTCCCGATACTGCGGAAATCAAAATCGATCCGGTTACGAATACCCTGATCCGGGCGGGTGTTCCCAGCATCGTAAACCCCTTTGACGCTTATGCTCTGGAGATCGCGGCCCGCATCAAGGACAAGAATCCGGGGACAAAAATCTCTGTTCTGACAATGGGACCACAGCAGGCCACAGCTGCCCTAAAGGAGTGCCTGGCAGTGGGCGGAGACAAGGCTTATCTGGTAAGCGACAGGGCCTTCGGCGGTGCGGATACTCTGGCTACCAGCTATACCCTGAAGAATGCCATAGACAAGATTGAAGAGCTGGAAGGAAAATTTGACCTGATTTTCTGTGGCAAACAGGCCATCGACGGCGATACCGCCCAGGTGGGACCGGAGATTGCGGAGCATATGAATTATCCACAAATCACCTACGCGGTTGAGGCAACAGTAGAGGGGGACGAGGTGCTGGTGAAGAGGGAAACCGGTGAGGGTTATGAGATTCTGGCGGCCAAGCTTCCCTGCCTGGTTACGGTTACCAAACCTAGCTTTAATCCCCGTTTTCCGACCATCAAATCCAAGATGGCGGCAAACCGGGCGGTGATTACCACTCTGACTGCGGCCGATCTTCCGGTTGAGGCAGAGCGGATCGGCTTAAAGGGCTCTCCTACCAAGGTAAAAAAGACATTTACACCTCCCCGGAAGCAGGGCGGCGTCGTGATCCATGAGGCCACCGGCGAGGAATCGGCGAAAAAGCTTTTTGAGCTGTTAAGCGCCGGCAATATCATATAGAGGAGGCAGAAGATATATGGAAGCGTTAACCAGGGATTTATGGGTATTAATTGAAACAACAGACGAGGGAAAGGCCAGGAATGTGGGCCTGGAACTGTTAAATCCCGGAAGAAGGCTGGCGGACGCCCAGGGCGGAGCGCTGGTGGCCGTGGTGATCGGCAGCAATACGGAGGATGCGGTGAAGGAAGCCGCGGCTTATGGGGCGGACCGGATCCTGGTAGTGGACGGCCCAGAGTTTCAGCATTACACCACAGAGGCGTATACAGATGCTATGTATGCTCTTGTGCAGAAGTACGGCCCTTTGACGATGATGATTGGAGCTACAAATGTGGGGCGGGATATGGGCCCCAGGCTCTCCTGCCGCCTGAAAACCGGATTGACCGCAGACTGTACGGCGGTCGATTATGACGAGGAAAGCGGTAATATCGCTTGGACCCGTCCAACCTTTGGGGGAAACTTGCTGGCGGTGATTATGTGCCCCAACCACAGACCTCAGATCGGAACAGTGCGTCCCGGCGTGTTTAAAAAGGGAGATAGAAATCCGGACAATCATCCGGAAATCATCCGGGAGGATATCCATGTAAAACCGGAGAATATCCGCACCAGGCTGGTGGAGATCTTAGCGGAGGCCGGAGCAGGCAGCGTGAACCTTGAAAATGCGGAGATCATCGTTTCAGGAGGACGGGGAGTCGGTGGGCCAAAGGGCTTTGAGCTGATCAAGGAGCTGGCGGATCTGCTGGGCGGCGAAGTAGGAGCTTCCCGTGCGGCGGTGGATTCTGATTGGATCGGCCATGTTCACCAGGTAGGGCAGACCGGCAAAACGGTAGGTCCCAGACTCTATATCGCCTGCGGCATTTCGGGAGCGATTCAGCATGTGGCGGGAATGAGCGGCTCTGATATAATTGTGGCCATTAACAAAGATCCGGACGCGCCGATTTTTAATATTGCGGATTATGGAATTGTAGGGGATCTGTTTACTGTGATCCCGGCCCTGATCCGGGAAATCAAAGAGAGCAGAGGATGAGCCCGGTTCGTGTGGAGACGGTTTATGGGAATACGGGATGCCTGTTTTTGACAGGCATCTGTATTCCCTTTTACCGTCTGGGGGAAAAGGAATGGATTCTTCTGGACAGTGGTTCCCGCTTTGTGCGGGGGGAGCTATTATCTTATTTGGACGCGCATCAGATCCGTGTCCGGGCGGTTCTGTGTAGCCACGCCCATTTTGACCATATTGAAAATAACCGCTGCCTGCAGGAAAGCCATGGAGCCGGGATTGTAATGACAGCCTTCGATGGGGGGATGGCCCACGACGCCCTGGCGTTAAAGGCATGCTTTTACTCTCAAACAGAATCGGACAATGAGGTAAACTGCGGGGAAATGATCTGCAGGGCAGACTGTATCCTCCACCCGGA
This sequence comes from uncultured Enterocloster sp., assembly GCA_944383785.1. Taxonomy (GTDB): domain Bacteria; phylum Bacillota; class Clostridia; order Lachnospirales; family Lachnospiraceae; genus Enterocloster. The sequence continues at coordinate 86,392 of CALWQV010000001.1, forward strand.
TGAGCGGCGGGCCAAAATTTGCGGAACCTGGTTTGAGCTTTTGCCTTTGCCCGGACATGCGGCCAGCCATATGGGGATTCTTACTCCGGATGGAGTTATGTACCTGGCAGACAGCCTTTTTACATCCCAGGTGCTGGAGCGTGAAAAATTGTTTTATATGTTTAGCTGGAGGCGGGCACTGGAAACTATGGAGCGGATTCAGAGCTTTCGCTTTCAGCGCTATATTCTGGCCCATCAGGGAGTGGAGACTGAGATCTGCGGGCTGGCGGCGTGGAACCGGAAACGGCTGGAACAGGAACTTGAGGCGCTGCTTTGGCTCTGCATAGGAGAACCGGGGCTGGAGGAACTGGCGGGCCGGGTAGCAGAGGCAAGGGGGATTTCGGTCCAGAGTGTAAAGAAGGCCAGATTCATGGAACGGACCGTTCGTTCTATGGCGGAATACTGGCTGGAGCAAGGGGAGCTTGAGATTCGGCTGAAGGACGGCAGGCTGGTATATGTTAGGAGGTAATGGAAGAAATGATGTATGACAAATTATTCACTCCCATGAAGATTGGAACGCTGACGGTGAAGAACCGGCTGATTATGCCTGCTATGAACAGCCACTGTGCGGATGGGGAGCATCATTTTACAGAACAGGCCCTTAATTATTATGGGGAAAGAGTTTTGGGCGGCTTCGGGCTGCTGATTACGGAATTTTTGTGCATCAGCGAAGAGGGGTTGGCTTACCCCATGCAGGCGGGTATTTACGATGATCGATTTATTCCAAGTCTTTCCCGGCTGACAGAGCGGGTTCACCAGAACGGCGGACGGATTTTCGCACAGCTGCACCATGCGGGGAGGATGCAGGGCAGAGGAAGCACTGACCTTGAAGCGGTGGGGCCTAGCAGTATCCCGGATCCCGCCAATATGATTCCGGTTCACGAATTAAGCGGCAGCGAGATACAGGAAATCGTTCGGAAATTCGCGGCTGCAGCGGTACGGGCGAAGAAAAGCGGCTTTGACGGCGTGGAGATTCACGGCGCTCACGGCTATCTGCTGGCCCAGTTTTTATCCCCGGGTGTCAATAAGCGCACGGACCGCTATGGCGGCAGCATTATGAACCGGGCGCGAATCGTCTGCGAGATCATCCGGGCGGTAAAGACGGCTTGCGGAAAGGATTTTCCGGTGTGCGTCAGAACAAGCGGGGATGAGGGATATAAGGGCGGCAATACCATCGAGATGGCAGCGGCCCAGTGCCTTTTGTTTGAAGAGGCCGGGGCCGATGCAGTTCATGTTTCCCATGGAATTGCGATCCACTCTTATTTTTCGGAAAGCGGGTTTAACCTGAAAAATGTGCGGAGAGTCAAAGAGACAGTCTCGGTTCCGGTGATCGGCGTGGGAAGGTTAAATGACCCAGCGCTGATGTTAAGCGCCATCGAGAGAGGGGATCTGGATTTCGTGGCCCTGGGACGGGAATCGGTGTGCGATCCACATATTCCGGAGAAAATAAGGGAGGGGAGGCTGGATGAAATCCTGACTTGTACCGGCTGCATGCAGAGATGCCTGTATACGGACTCTTTTGAAGAAGGTTTTGGCATTTCCTGCATGATTAACCCTTTTAGCGGAAAGGAAGGAATTTGGGAAATTTTAGATGCCCCTGTCCGGAAACGGATTGCAGTGGTGGGGGCAGGGCCTGCCGGGCTTCAGGCGGCCTGGATTCTCGGAAAAAGAGGCCACGATGTAACGGTCTACGAAAAGGAGGAAAATGCAGGCGGTCAGTACCGGATCGCGGCGGTTCCGCCTATGAAGCAGGATTTGGCGAAAACGATTTCTACCTATCTGACATTTTGCCATAAATACCATGTGACCATCCACTACCATACAAAAGCGGATAAAAAGCTGCTGGATCAGGGAAACTTTGATGAAATTATCCTGGCATGCGGCGCCTCGCCGCTGGTTCCTGAAATTAAGGGGATCAATCAGAAGCATGTATATCTGGCGAAGGATATTCTGAGTTTTCATGTCCTGCTGCAAAATCAGAGGATCATTGTGCTGGGAGCCGGTTTGGTAGGGGTGGAAACCGCAGAGGTTCTGGAAGGATATGGCAATTCTGTGACAGTGGTGGATATGCTGGAAAAGGCAGCCCCCCTTGCGCCTGCCCGTCCAAGGGAAAACCTGATGGGCCATCTAAAGGAGCTGGGCGTGCAGTTTGACCTGGGGCGCAGGGTAACGGAGATCCATGAAGACGGAGTCAGCTGTGAAAAGGCGGGGGAGGTCAAGCGCCTGGAAGGCTTTGACAGTATTGTCCTTGCTTTTGGATCAAGGTCCGATCGGGCTCTTGCTGAGGAATATGGGGATGATCCAAGAGTTCATCTGATTGGAGATGCCCTGGAAAGCGGAGATGCCAAGAGGGGGATTTATGAGGCGACAAAGCTGGCTTTGAGTTTATAAGGAAAATGGACCTTTACAAGCGGACCGGCCTTTGCTACAATCAAAAATAACAGAAGGTGTTGGAAGCGTTAGGTGCCCCCTGGGAGCGCATCTAACGCTTTGTGGCGTGCCTGAAAAGGAAATGTAACAGTTCAGAACGGTTACAAGGAGATTTGGAAAGGAAGAGCAGGAAAAAGTGATGTATTTAATCGTAGGACTTGGAAATCCAGGCCGTCAGTATGAGAAGACCCGGCATAATGTAGGCTTTGAGGTGATCGACCGGCTGGCGGACCGGCTTTCTGCATCGGTGGATGAGAAAAAATTTAAGGGCTGCTATGGAAAAGGCGTAATCGGGGGGAATAAGGTGATTTTGCTAAAGCCTCTTACCTATATGAACCTCAGCGGAGAGAGCGTCCGGGCGGCGATGGATTTCTATAAAATTGATCCGGATCATATGATAGTCGTATATGACGACGTAAGCCTGGATGTGGGCCAGCTGCGGATCCGCACAAAAGGAAGCGCTGGGGGCCATAATGGGATAAAAAATATTATCGCCCATCTGGGAACCCAGGAGTTTCCTAGGGTGAAGGTGGGCGTGGGGGAGAAGCCGCCCAGGATGGATCTGGCGGATTATGTGCTGAGCCGTTTTTCGGGGGAGGATCAGGAGAAGATGAACGCCGCCTTTGTGGAAGCGGCCCGGGCGGTGGAGGCCATGATTATAGAAGGAACCGACTGGGCTATGAACCGGTTCAATGGACACAGGGAAGGATAAGTTAAGGAAGGATGAGTATAAACCATGCAGAATCCGCTGGCAGAATTGCAGGAATATGAAAATTTGCTGGAAGCCCTGAAAAAGGGGCAGGGCCCGATTCAGGCAACGGGAACCCTGGATTCCCAGAAGGTGCATCTGATGTATGAACTAAAGGAGGATGCTTCTTATCCCTGGAGCCTGGTGGTGACCTACGATGATACCAGGGCAAAGGAGATCTATGAGGATTTCCGCAATTTTACGGATCGGGTCTGGCTGTATCCGGCCAGGGACCTTTTGTTTTACAGCGCGGATATCCACGGAAACCTGCTGACCAGGCAGCGAATCTCAGTGTTAAAAAGCATTTTGACAGAGCCTGGAGGCGTGGTGGTGACCACGGTGGACGCCCTGATGGATCATTTGCTGCCTCTTTCGGCGTTTAAAAGCCAGGTTGTCTCCATTCAGGCGGGGCAGACCCTGGATCTGGAGGCTTTAAAGACCCAGCTGACCGCTATGGGATATGAGCGGACGGCCCAGGTAGACGGCATGGGGCAGTTTTCCATCCGCGGCGGGATCCTGGATATTTTTCCCCTGACTGAGGAGACGCCGGTGCGTGTGGAGCTGTGGGACGATGAGGTGGATTCCATCCGCAGCTTTGATGTGGAGAGCCAGCGATCGGTGGAGGAGCTGGATCAGGTGGCCCTGTATCCGGCGGCGGAGGTGATCCTTCCGCCAGACAGGCTAAAAGAGGGCCTGAGGGCGATTGAAGAAGAGGAAAAGATCTATGAGGCTTCTCTGAGAGGGCAGCACAAGAGCGAGGCGGCCCATCGGATTTTGATGTCGGTTCAGGAGTTTGTGGAAGGTGTCCGGGAAGGCTGGCGCATCGGCGGTCTGGACAGCTATATCCGGTATTTCTGTAAGGATACGGTGTCGTTTTTGGAGTATTTCCCTAAAGGGGAGAGTATTCTCTTTTTGGATGAGCCGGCCAGACTTAAGGAAAAAAGCGAAACAGTGGAGCTGGAATTTCGGGAGAGCATGTCCCACCGGCTGGAAAACGGGTATATGCTGCCAGGGCAGACAGAGCTTTTTGACCCGTCGGCCCAGGTGCTGGCCAGACTGCAGCGGGGCCAGACAGTGATGCTTACCGGGCTGGATCAAAAACTTCCGGGAATGAAGGTGCAGCATAAATTTGGCTTTACGGTCAAAAATGTCAGCTCCTACCAGAACAGCTTTGAGATGCTGATTAAGGATCTGACCCGCTGGAAAAAGGAAGGGTGGCGGGTGATCCTGCTTTCTCCGTCCAGAACCAGGGCCAGCCGCCTGGCCAGCGATCTGAGGGAGTATGAGCTGAGGGCATTTTGCCCGGATCAGGAAAATGGTACAGTCCCCCAGGTTTTGCCGGGACAGATTCTGGTGGTCCACGGGAATCTCCACAGGGGCTTTGAATATCCGCTGATTAAGTTCGTTTTCATTACCGAGGGCGACATGTTCGGCGTGGAGAAGAAACGGAAAAAGAAAAAGCGCCACAGCTATCAGGGCCAGGGAATCCGCAGCTTTTCGGAGCTGTCCGTGGGAGATTATGTGGTTCATGAAGAACACGGACTGGGAATCTACAAGGGCATCGAGAAGGTTGAACGGGATAAGGTTACCAAGGATTATATTAAAATTGAGTATGGGGACGGCGGGAACCTTTATCTGCCGGCCACCAGGCTGGAGAGCATCCAGAAATATTCCGGCGCCGATGGAAGAAAGCCGAAGCTAAATAAACTGGGAGGCGGCGAGTGGACCAAGACAAAAACCAAGGTCAGAGGGGCGGTGCAGGAGATTGCCCGGGATTTGGTAAAGCTGTATGCGGCCAGGCAGGAGAAGAGCGGATTTCAGTACGGGCCGGATACGGTGTGGCAGAGGGAGTTTGAGGAGCTGTTCCCTTACGAGGAGACGGAGGATCAGCTGGACGCCATCGAAGCGGTGAAGGCAGATATGGAAAGCCGCAAGATTATGGACCGGCTGGTCTGCGGGGACGTGGGTTACGGCAAAACGGAGGTGGCCCTGCGGGCGGCCTTTAAGGCGGTGCAGGACAGCAAGCAGGTGGTGTATCTGGTGCCGACTACGATTTTGGCCCAGCAGCATTATAATACCTTTGTCCAGCGGATGAAGGATTTTCCGGTGCGGGTGGATATGCTGAGCCGCTTCCGCACCCCGGCTCAGCAGAAAAAGACTCTGGAGGATTTGCGCAAGGGGCTGGTGGATATTGTGATTGGAACCCACCGGGTTCTGTCAAAGGATCTCCAGTTTAAGGATTTGGGCCTGCTGATCGTGGACGAGGAACAGCGTTTCGGCGTGACTCATAAGGAAAAGATTAAAAAACTGAAGGAAAATGTGGATGTGCTGACTTTGACCGCCACCCCCATTCCCAGAACGCTCCATATGAGCCTGGCGGGGATTCGCGATATGAGCGTGCTGGAGGAGCCGCCGGTGGATCGTATGCCCATCCAGACCTATGTGATGGAGTACAATGAGGAAATGATCCGGGAAGCCATTGGCCGTGAGCTGGCCAGAGGCGGCCAGGTCTATTATGTGTACAACCGGGTGACGGATATTGCGGAGGTGGCGAACCGGATCGCCGGTCTGGCTCCGGATGCGGTGGTAACCTATGCCCACGGCCAGATGAAGGAGCATGAGCTGGAGCGGATCATGGGAGATTTTATTAACGGCGATATTGATGTATTGGTATCCACTACGATAATAGAGACGGGACTGGATATTCCCAATGCCAATACTATGATCGTCCAGGATGCGGACCGTATGGGACTGGCGCAGCTCTACCAGCTGCGGGGGCGTGTCGGGCGCTCCAACCGTACATCTTTTGCGTTTTTAATGTATAAGCGGGACAAGATGCTGAGGGAAGAGGCGGAAAAGCGGCTTCAGGCCATCCGGGAGTTTACGGAGCTGGGAAGCGGCATCAAGATCGCCATGAGAGATCTGGAAATCCGCGGCGCGGGCAACGTACTGGGGGCGGAGCAGCATGGTCATATGGAGGCCGTTGGATATGATCTGTACTGTAAAATGCTGAACCAGGCGGTAAAGGCTCTGAAGGGTGAAGAAGGAGCGGAGGAACACTTTGAGACGGCTGTGGAGTGCGACATCAGCGCCTATATTCCCCCCTCTTATATTAAGAACGAGTATCAGAAGCTGGATATCTATAAGCGGATTTCCGCCATTGAGACAGCGGAGGAGTCCATGGATATGCAGGATGAGCTGATGGACCGTTTCGGCGATATTCCCGCCAGTGTGGACAATCTGCTGCGTATCGCGGTGCTGAAAGGTCAGGCCCACAAGGCCTATGTGACGGAGGCGGTGATCAACCGGCAGGAAGTACGCCTCACTCTTTATCCCAAGGCCAGACTGCGGGGGGAGAAGATTCCGGATTTGGTAGAAAAATACAAAGGACAGCTGAAAATGCTGGGCGGCCAGGGCCAGAATCCGGCGCTTTTGTATACGGATACACGCCATAAGAATAAAGACAGCCGGGCTATGATGAAGATGGCAGAGGAGCTGGTAGAGGAATTGGTGGAATTGGCGGAGTGAGGAACCGATGCTTACAACGCTTCTCAGCCCAAGTATAAATTCCCCCATTTTACAGATAATACATTTACCGACAACTTGAAGGATAAATGTCAGAATGTAAAATGGAGGAATTTAATTTATGAAAGCTACGGGTATTGTTAGGAGAATCGATGATCTTGGCCGTGTGGTAATTCCCAAGGAGATCCGGCGCACACTGCGGCTTCGGGAGGGAACGCCCCTGGAAATTTTCACGGACCGGGAGGGTGAGATCATTCTTAAAAAATATTCGCCCATGATGGAGCTGACCGCGTTTGCGGGGCAGTACGCGGAAGCGATGGCTCAGTCTACAGGACTATTGGTGTGCATTACGGACCGGGATCAGGTGATCGCCGTTTCCGGTGGGGCAAGGAAGGAGCTGCTTCAGAAGAATATAAGCCGTCAGCTGGAAAACGCCATCAACGGAAGAAGCACCAGTATGGCGGGAAAGGATGATAAGAGTTATATTCCTCTGGTGGAAGAAGATATAGACGGGGTGACAGCCCAGGTGGTGGTCCCAATTATCTGCGAAGGAGACGCCATCGGCGCGGTGGTAGTGATGAGCCGGGAGCCTAGGGCCAGATTCGGGGATTTGGAGATGAAGCTGGCGGTGACGGCGGCCGGATTTCTGGGCAGACAGATGGAAGGGTAGAGAAAACGTAAAGCTGCAGCGGGGAACCGCCTTCACCAAAAGAACGGTGGAGGCGATTTCCTAAAGGGAATGAAATCATGACAATCCAACGGACTGCAGCGTTGGACAGGTGAAGCGCTTCATCTGCTGAAACAGGCAGTGATAGTAAGCCAGAAGGCGCTGCTTGAGGCCGTTGCTGTCCACGCAGGAAACCAGAACTGCTGGCTCAGGCTCATCCTGGCAGACAATGAGCTCGTCGATGGTCTTTCCTAGAATACGGCTTAAAGCGTACATATTATCCAGGGTAGGAAGGGATCTGCCGCTGAACCATGCGTATATGGACTGGCAGGCTCCGATCTGCAGAAGCTCCTGGATATCCTTTACCGTATAATTTTGACGCTGGCACTCCTCCTTAAGGCGCTGGCCGGTCAGCTTCAGATTAATCTTGGGGTATCGAAAGGGCGGCATAGATTCACTTCCTTTCCTGGGGAATGTGTGGTCAAGGTACTTTTTAGGGCATAAAATAATTTTAACATATGCAGAGGCAAAATGCATTCAGTTTATAACTGAATCCGGGCATATGATGTTGGCGGCAGATCCGTTCGATTCCGAATGAAGAGGCTCACCGAGCCAGTGCCTCCCCGATTTTTTATAACAATGAGCAGGCGCTCCGCAGCGTGATTCGGATTGCGTACATTAGTTGTATTGATGAGTTTTTAAAAATCGAAGAGTTACCCTCTGGGCATGGGTATCCTGTTGGTCGGCATTAACTATGATGCCAGGAGTATGAAGCATACCTGCAAGATTGACAAATACCGGAAGTAGTAGCGCTTGAAAAGACCTCTCGAATGGCAGTATTGAAAATGGTGTTTTAAGGAGGCTTCTCTGGCGATTGCCGTTTCAGGAGGAGACAGAAAAGAGCGCCTTCACCAAAAGTTGGCATAAAGGTGCTGCTTGAAGCCGTCCCTAGGGCATTAAAATAATTTTAATGCTGTCGGAGCTGAATATGCTGGATGGGCGGATGCTCACGCTGACGCATACGAAACAGGCCTATGCTGCTTATGCTTCTGGGGAGATAAGCCGCGAGGAATATAAAGAGGTGGTCAAACATGTTTGTCCTACCCCTGGAGCATGTCCCTTTATGGGAACTACCAACACCATGCGCGCGATAGCAGAACTTTTGGGATTATCTTCCCACTGGCAGAAAATAAGAGAGACAGGGAGCGTTTAGCGCCTGAGGTTTTCGTAAAAAATTCAGGCGAGCTGTGGATTTTATTCCGTTTAAGAGATGTGCTGATCAGCTAGAAAGCTTATCTGCAGGCGATGCTGGACTATATGGACAGAGGCGGAAGAGGGCGAAACACTTATACAGGAAATTTCCCTGGAAGGGGAAGGGACGGTTTGTCGCTGGCGGCCTGTACGCCCCATTCCAAAGGACGACGATTTCTTCGAGAACGTGTGGAGAGGATATAGGGAAAACAGAAACGTATATTAGAGAAGTTTGGTAAAAAGCGACGGGAAGGGATCATCCCTCCCCCGCCACCCACCCCTCAAAATACTCCCGCACTACATCAAAGGGCGCGGGGCCCAGTTCCAGTAAAAAAGTATGAAATTTCAGAGGCGAGTAGGAGTCTTTCAGGGCTTCTTTCGCCTCTTTTTCCATATCGGAGATTTCCAGATAGCCCACATAATACTCCAGGTAATTGGCGGGATTTTCCGCGATGTCGTAGTAGATATTGGAAACAGCCGCCGGATCGGAGATGGAAAACAGCTGATTCAAAAATTCACCCATCCGCTGCTGATCCCAGCCCTCATAGTGGATGTTAATATCCAAGAGGGCGTAAAGGGCCAGGGTAAAGGCGCTGTTGTGCCTGAGCAGATCTCCCAGGCCGGGAGCAAGGCCATTATCCAAGCCGTAGGCGTAGTATTCCACATAGGTAGCCCAGCCCTCCGTATAGCCGGAAAAGCTCAAAAGCTTTCGCAAATTGCAGACGTCGGACTGCTGAAAATACTGGGTCTGGTACATATGGCCCGGCCAGCCCTCATGGGCCATGGTAGTATAGAGGCTTTGGCTGCTGCTGGTGCTGCCGGGATTGATATAGATGGAGTGGTCCTGAGGGCGGTCTAAAGGAACCGTCAGGTAAAAGGCGGGGCTTAAGGAACCTTCCAGGGCCGGGGGTACCTCTTTGATCTGGCAGCGCTGGTTGGAGAGAGCGGGAAAATCGCCGGCGCACTGCTCCTTTAGATCCTCCAGAATTTCCTCAGGGGACAAGAGGGAGAAGGAATATGAGGAGATTTCCACCGTAAGCTCTGGCTGCTCGGTGAGAATCGTCTCCATGGCTTCCAGATCCTGGCCCATCCGCCAAAGGATGGCCTCCTTTAAGGCCTCCACTGTGGGGTAGGAGGTTCCGGAGCTGGATTTGACCAGATATTCATAATATTCCCGGCCCCGGGGAAGATAGCAAAGGCCCTTATCGTTGCCTCCTGTGCCTTTCAGGGCAGAGAGCCCCTGAGAAAGGGCCTCATAGGCGGGGATAAAATGCTCTTGGACTGCTTTCTGATTGCGACTGATGTAATCGTCCTTTTCCTCTTGTGTAAGATCCAGCTCATCCAGCCGCTCCTGGAAGCTTTCGCTCATAAAGCCCTGATCCCCGTCCGCCAGGTAAGCCTCACAGGAGGAAATGATCCGGTCAATGGAAGCGTCGCAAAGCCCCAGGCCGGCCTGCGTTTTCTCCTGCTCAAAAGCCAGGATCTGCCTGTAATAATCGTCAATGGAAGAGAGCAGAGCCAGATAATCCTCCACATCCTGATGGCAGTAAAATTGGTATTCCGCCAGAAGGATGGGCAGCTGGGCCTGAAGGCCGATGGAGGAAGAGAGGGGCTGGTCATAAAGCTCCAGGCCGTTGGCGGAAAGCTGGGTACTTAAAAATGAATTTAAAATCTTCCAGGTCAAAAGCTGGTCGGGACGCAGGGCATCCGGATCCATTTCCAAAAGGGTCTGTTTCAAATTCAGCATTTCCCGGATGGACTGCCGACTGGCGTCTGCGGAGATACTGCCAAAGGAGGGAGCTGGCCGGGAGATTCCGGCTGCCTGCGGGTCCGCCAGGGTGTAGTGGAGGGTGATGGTATTTCCCGCCGCTTCCGAGCGAAACAGCTCTTCGGTCAGACGGTCGAATTTCTGCTGGTAAGCGGAAACTTCCGGGGCGGTAGATTGCGGCTGGCTGGCGTTTCCTTGATCCGGAGAGGAAAAAGAGCCCCCAGGCAGAAGAACAGCCATCCCGGCCAGCAGCAGGATGAGGATGAAAGCCAGGCGGAAGGGATGAGAGAGTCGTTTCATAGGGAAGAGCCTCCTGTACAGACTGCTATCTCATGATATGAAGCCGGAATGGAAGATATGCCTGCCGCCCTTCTCTTGACGAATACCCCGGAAACGCTTATACTTAAAGCAATCGCGGCGGCTCCGGGGACAAACATCGCGGCCTGCCGCAGGTCAATGGAAATGAGGGAAAGAAAGATGTGTAAAAACTGCAAGAAGCCATATTATATTACCACCGCCATCGCCTACGCCTCCGGCAAGCCCCATATCGGCAATACCTACGAGATCGTGCTGGCGGACGCCATTGCCCGCTATAAGAGGGCCCAGGGCAGAGATGTATTTTTCCAGACCGGCACCGATGAGCACGGTCAGAAGATCGAGGAGAAGGCTGAGGCCGCAGGGGTGACGCCCCAGGAGTTTGTGGACAAGGCTGCGGCGGAGATTAAGCGGATCTGGGACCTGATGAACACCTCCTATGATAAGTTCATCCGCACCACGGACAAGGACCACGAGGCCCAGGTTCAGAAGATTTTCAAGCGCCTTTACGATCAGGGAGATATTTATAAGGGATACTACGAGGGCCTTTACTGCACCCCCTGCGAGTCCTTTTTCACGGAGTCCCAGCTGGTGGACGGCAAGTGTCCCGACTGCGGCCGCGAGGTAAAGCCGGCCAAGGAGGAGGCTTATTTCTTCCGCATGAGCAAGTACGCTCCTAGGCTCATCGACTACATCAACGAGCACCCGGAATTTATCCAGCCTGTATCCAGGAAGAATGAGATGATGAACAACTTCCTGCTTCCGGGCCTTCAGGATCTCTGCGTATCCAGAACCTCCTTTGACTGGGGCATTCCCGTAGGTTTTGATCCCAAGCATGTCACCTATGTGTGGCTGGACGCCCTGACCAACTACATCACTGGACTGGGCTATGACTGCGATGGAAACAGCGCCCCGGCCTTTGAGAAATACTGGCCCGCTGATCTGCATTTAATCGGAAAGGACATTATCCGTTTCCATACCATTTACTGGCCCATTTTCCTGATGGCGCTGGATCTTCCCCTGCCTAAGCAGGTATTCGGCCATCCCTGGCTTCTTCAGGGAGACGGCAAGATGAGCAAGTCCAAGGGAAATGTGCTCTACGCCGATACCCTGGTGGATTTCTTCGGGGTGGATGCGGTGCGCTACTTTGTGCTTCATGAGATGCCTTTTGAAAATGACGGCGTTATCTCCTGGGAGCTGATGGTGGAGCGGATGAACTCCGACCTGGCCAATATCCTGGGCAATCTGGTGAACCGCACCATTTCCATGAGCAACAAGTATTTCGGCGGCATTGTGGAGGATAAGGGCGTTTCGGAAGAGGTGGATCAGGACCTGAAGGATACGGTTCTGGCCGCTGTGAAGAAGACGGATGCCAAGATGGAGGAGCTGCGGGTGGCGGACGCCATTACGGAGATCTTCGGCATCTTCAGAAGAAGCAATAAATATATTGACGAGACAGCGCCCTGGACCCTGGCCAAGGATGAGACCAAGAAAGACCGCCTGGCTACGGTTCTCTACAACCTGACCGAGGCCATTACCATCGGCGCTTCCCTGTTAGAGTCCTTCATGCCTGAGACGGCGGAGCGGATCTTAAAGCAGCTGAATGCCGAAAAACGGGTACTGGATGAGATGGACACCTTCGGCAAATACGTTTCCGGCACAAAGGTGACGGAGAAGCCGGAGATTCTCTTTGCCCGCATGGATTTAAAGGAAGTGATGGATAAGGTGGAGGTCATGCACCAGGCGGAGCAGAAGGCCCTTGGAGAGAGCGGACAGGCCGTGGCGCAGGACGAGAAGGCTCCGAAGGAGGAAAAGCCGGTGATCGATCTTCCGGCCAAGGAGGAGATCACCTACGACGACTTTGCCAAGCTTCAGTTCCAGGTGGGCGAGATCATCGCCTGCGAGGCAGTGCCCAAGTCCAAGAAGCTGCTCTGCTCCAAGGTACAGATCGGCAGTCAGGTACGCCAGATCGTAAGCGGCATCAAGGCCCATTATTCCCCGGAGGAGATGGTGGGCAAGAAGGTGATGGTGGTTACCAATTTAAAGCCTGCCAAGCTAGCGGGGCAGATTTCCGAGGGAATGATTCTCTGTGCCGAGGACGCGGAAGGGAAGCTGTCGCTCATGGTTCCGGAGCGGGATATGCCGGCGGGAGCTGAGATTTGCTAAAAAATGGAGGGAATAAGATAAAATTAAGCCCAAAAACGCCATGAAGTGGGGGAAACCTTGCATTTTTCGCCATTTTGGATTATGATAGAGGGACAATAACCCATTTATCAGTTTATTACCAATGAGGAATCTGAGATGAGCGGAAGATTTGGAAGCTACCGGACCTCCTACGGGACGTCCTACAGACGAAGGGGCCGGGGGAGAGGCGGGCTGACCGGGAACCAGTTAAAAACCCTGGGCGGCCTGTTTCTGCTGCTGGATCACATCGGCGCGGTGGTGATCCAGGGGGGAATCCTTCACGGGCGGGACAGGGAAGCCTTTCTGGCGGCTGCCGCCACGGATCTGGGGCAGCGCCTGCTGACCCTGTCCCAGATCCTGCGCTATTGTGGACGGCTGGCCTTTCCCATTTTTGCGTTCCTTTTGACGGAAGGCTTTATCCATACCAGCGACCGGGTGCGCTACTGCATCCGCCTGGGGGTTCTGGCGTTTATTTCAGAGCCTCTTTTTGACATGGCTGTTTACGGCACATTTTTCTACCCGGATTACCAGAATACGATTTTTACCCTGTGGCTGGGCCTCCTTGTTTTGACGGCCCTGGAATATCTGTCTCATCCGGCACTTCAATTTCTGGCCCTTCTGGCCGGCTGCGCTTTATCCTGGATTTTAAAAACCGATTACAATGTACTGGGAATCCTGTTAATCGGGGCCCTTTACTGGTTCCGCTATAATGATACGGCCCGGCTTGTCTGGGGGATGATTCTGTCCGCCCTGGAAAGTCTGAGCTGTTTTTGCATTTCCGCACTGGCATATGCGCCAATTGTCCTGTATAATGGTAGAAGAGGGGCCAGGGAGTGGAAATATGTTTATTACGCCTTCTACCCGGTACACCTGGTCCTGCTGTATGTTATTGCCGGGTGGGCGGCACAGAAAGCGGGAATTTAGAGATGATTTTTGATACGCACGCGCATTATGACGACGAAGCATTTGACCCGGACCGGGAGGAGCTTTTGGCCAGCCTGGCCGGAGCCGGAATCCGGGCGGTAGCCAATGTGGGCGCAAGCCTTGAAAGCTGCCGCACAACCATAGAGCTGACAAAGCGATACCCCTGGATGTACGGGGTTTTGGGGGTACACCCCAGCGAGACGGGGGAGCTGACGGACGAGGGGCTCTCCTGGATTGGAAAAGAGGCGGAGAACCGGGAGAAGATTGTGGCCATCGGGGAGATCGGCCTGGATTATTACTGGGAGGAACCGGATCATGAAATCCAGAAGAAGTGGTTTATCCGCCAGCTGGAATTGGCTAGGGAACTTCGCCTTCCGGTGGTGATTCATAGCCGGGATGCGGCCAAGGATACCCTGGATATTATGAAGGAGCAGAAGGCGGGGGAGATCGGCGGTGTGATCCACTGCTTTTCTTATTCCAGGGAGATGGCCCGTGAGTACCTGAACATGGGCTTCTATTTGGGAATCGGCGGAGTGGTGACCTTTAAAAACGCGAAGAAGCTAAAGGAAGTTGTGGAATACATGCCCTTAGACCGGCTGGTGCTGGAGACGGACTGCCCCTATCTTTCCCCTGTGCCCAACCGGGGCAAGCGGAACAGCTCCTTAAATATTCCTTTTGTGATCGCGGAGATCGCGCAGATTAAGGGAATCCCGTCGAAGGCAGTGGAAGAGGCGGCCTGGGAAAACGCGTTTAAGCTCTACCGTATGAAGCCGGAGGTGACAGGATGAGGGAGAAGTTAAGCAATCCAAAGGAAACCATCAGGGTGATCCAGAAATATCAGTTTGGGTTTCAGAAGAAATTCGGTCAGAATTTCCTCATCGACGCCCATGTGCTGGAGAAGATTATCGTCGCCGCCGGGGTAGGGGAGCAGGACTGCGTGCTGGAGATCGGGCCGGGAATCGGCACCCTGACCCAGTATCTGGCGGAAAAGGCCCGCCAGGTGGTGGCGGTGGAGATCGACCAGAACCTGATCCCCATTTTGGAGGAAACCCTGGAGGATTATCCCAATGTGACGGTGATCAACGAGGACATTTTGAAGGTGGATATTGCCAGGCTGACCCAGGAGTACAATGAGGGCCGTCCCATCAAGGTGGTGGCGAACCTTCCATATTATATTACGACGCCTATTATTATGAAACTCTTTGAGCAGGAGGTTCCCCTGGACAATATGACGGTGATGGTGCAGAAGGAGGTTGCGGACCGGATGCAGGCGGGGCCGGGAACCAAGGATTACGGGGCCTTGTCCCTGGCGGTGCAGTATTACGCGAAGCCCTATATTGCGGCAAATGTGCCCCCCAACTGCTTTATTCCCCGGCCCAATGTAGGCTCCGCCGTGATCCGTCTGACCAGGCATGAGAAACCGCCGGTACAGACCCGTGATCCAAGGCTGATGTTCGCCCTGATCCGGGCAGGCTTTAACCAGAGAAGAAAGACACTGAAAAACAGTCTGGATAACTGGGGCGGCTTATCCTTTACAAAAGAGCAGATCGGGCAGGGGATCGAAAGCCTTGGAATGGGGCCGTCGGTGCGGGGCGAGGCGTTGAGTCTTGAGCAGTTTGCCGCCCTGGCGGATTATTTTTCCGGGTTGGGAGATACTGAAGAAAAAGGGCTTGCTTAGGCGGAAAGGAAAGATCCAAATGAAGGGCAAAGGAAAAAAGATGCTTGCTGCGGCCGCAGCCGCAGCCGCAGCTGGAGTATATTTGAAGCGGGCGCGGGATCAGCAGAAGAGCCAGGACGTCTCCAGAATCCGCGCCATCGAGGAAGCTGTGATGAATAACCGGGACTACGGGAAGCGTCAGGCTTATCTGATTGGAGGCGGCCTTACGTCCATGGCTGCAGCTGCCTATTTGATTAGGGACTGTAAGTTTCCGGGGAATCAGATTACGATCTATGAAAGCCAGGGAAAGCTGGGCGGCGGAAGCTTCGCGGGCCGAGAAGCCAGCGGGGGCTTTGGGTGTCAGGGCTTTCACCTGTTAAATGAGGAAACATATGAGAATTTTTGGGAGCTTTTCGGAACCATACCTTCTCTTGATAAGCCGGAGCGAAGCGTGGCTGAGGAAATTTTAAGTTTCAGCCATACCCATTCGGTGAGGGCGGGGGCCCGCCTGGTAAATCGGGAGGGGAAGGCGGCTGAGGTAAGCTCCATGGGCCTTGAGGCAAGGGACCGTCTGGCGCTATTGAAGCTTTTGTTTGCGGATGAAAAGCGGCTGGACAACCGTACCATTCAGGATTGGTTTCGGGAGACTCCCCATTTTTTCACCACCAATTTTTGGTATCTGTGGCAGACCACCTTTGCCTTTCAGAAATGGAGCAGTCTATTTGAATTTCGGCGGGGCCTTATGAGGATGGCCCCACAGCTGGACCGGCTGGGAACCATGGAGGGCATGGTAAGCACGCCCTTTAACCGGTATGACTGCGTGATCCGTCCTCTGGAGCAGTATCTGCGCCAGGCAGGGGTAAATTTTGAAGAAAATTGCCAGGTGACGGACCTAGATTTTGACGAGGGGCCGGGACTAACGATCAAGGCGTTTTATTTAAAGCGGGACCGGGGAGCCAGAGAGGATCAGGGGGCGCGGTATATTCACGAGATCCGGAAGCTGGAAAAGGGGGATATCTGCATCATGACCAATGGCTCTGTGACGGACGGGGCGGTGATGGGCGGCTTTTACGAGGCGGTTCCCCGGAGCGGGGAGGAGGCCGGCCTGGCAAAGCTCTGGGTTAAGGCGGCGGCCAGAAATACGGAGCTTGGAAAGCCGGAAAGCTTTTTTGCAAAGCCCCATGAAACAGGATGGATGAGCTTTACGGTGACCTGCAGGGGAGAGCGCCTGTGGAATGCGATCCGGCAGAGGGAGGGAAATGGCGCTGGCTGCGGCGGTTTTATGACTCTTAAGGATTCGCCCTGGCTTTTGACCACCATAACGCCCATCCAGCCCTATTTTAGGGATCAGAGGGAGGATGAAAGGGTCTTTTTCGGATATGGCCTTTATCTTCAGACCGAGGGGGATTTGATTCGAAAACCCATGAGGGACTGCACCGGCCAGGAGATCTTAAGAGAGTATCTGCATCAGCTGGGAATTTCCGAGAGGGAGGCGGTGGAGCTGATGACTGAGGCGGCGGATGTGGTTACATGCTACATGCCCTACGGCGGGGCGTCCCGGCAGCCCAGACGTTTCCGGGACCGGCCCCAGGTGACGCCGGCAGGCTCCAGAAACTTCGCCTTTGCCGGTCAGTTTGTGGAGCTTTCCGGGGATATGGCTTTTACGGAGGAATACGCTGTGCGGGCGGCCCGTACGGCGGTGTATACGCTGATGGGCGTAAACCGGCCTGTCTGCCCGGCGGTTCGGGGGCTGCGCCGTCCCGGCGCGCTGTGGCGGGCCTTGAAAGCGGTGATGAGCTAAAGGCCGGAATTTTCCGCGTTTGCGGATACGAAGGAGGAATCGGGCGTGATTTTTATCGGCGGAATCAGCCAGGGAAGGAAAATCCTGGATTATGTGAGAACCGTAATCTGCGGCTGCTGCGGGCGGTACGGCAGATACGAGGTGATCATGACCTACACCTATTTCAGCTTTTTCTTTATCCCGCTTTTTAAATGGAACCGGCAGTTTTACGTGCGCATGACCTGCTGCGGGGCGGTTTACAGCCTGGAAAAGGAGGTAGGCCAGCAGATTCTGGCGGGCCGGGATGTGGAGATCCGGCCCGAGGATTTGACCCTGGTTCAGGGCGGCGACGGAAGCGGAACCTACGGGCGGGTGAAAAAGCACTGTAATCACTGCGGGTATGAGACGTTTGAAGATTTTGAATACTGCCCTAAGTGCGGGGAGCGGTTTTAAAAAGGCAGCTGGTGGAAACACCAGCTGTTTCCCGCGTAACAGTTCAGGACGGCGGGAAAACAGGGGCAAAACAGGCGTTAAGCTTGCTTATAAGCATGCTTTTGCCCCTGTTTTCACATCGGA
>CALWQV010000002.1 GCA_944383785.1 uncultured Enterocloster sp.
CCGCCTAAAAGCTCGTACACCGGAACTCCCAGGGCCTTTCCCTTGATATCCCAGAGGGCAATATCGATGGCAGAAATGGCGCTCATGATGATGGAGCCCCTGAAATACATGCTGCGGTACATGTACTGCCAGTGATGCTCGATGCGGAACGGATCCTGGCCGATGAGATACTGGCGGAACTTCTCCAGCACGCCCACCGTGCCGTCGATAAAGCCCCAGGAGCCGATCTCGCCGATGCCCGTGATTCCCTCATCGGTATGAACCTGGATAAACAGGTACTTTCCCGCGGGAACCATGGTCAGGTCTGTAATCTTCATAGAATATCTTCCCCCTTCTTTTAATTGATTCTCTCTCATTTCTCCTACATTGTAGCAGAAAATGCCGGGGATTTCTTTCCTTTGGTTTTGAACTTCATTTCCGGGCCTTCCGCCCGCCTCTCCCTGGTTTTCAGCTTTTTGGAATTCATACAATCCAAAGATTCACCCATTGTTTTTCCCGTATTTTTCAGGTTTTTCCGGAATCGCGCCATTTTAATATCCAAATATTTTTCCGTATTCCAATTCTTCAGAACCGCGAAATTCTACTGGTCGCAGATGGAGCCGTCGGCGTTCAGCCTTGTCAGGATTTTATGGGGGCGGAAGGGGAATTTCTCCTCCAAGCCCTCCACCAGGTCGATGCCGATTCCCTCTCCCTCCGGTACTTCCAGATAGCCGTCCTTAAACTCCGGAATGTGATCCACCATATCGCACTGGCGCAGCTTCACGCCGCTGACGGTCAGGTGGTCCGCCGTGGAGGCCGCGTAGGGGTTAGGATACTCGCAGATGGCGATGTTGTCCGTGGCCGCCGCGAAGTTTAACACCGCGCTTGTCATCACCGGGCTTAGGGGGTTGTGGGGAACCAGGCTGGCGTGATGGGCCTCCGCCACAGCGGCAATCTTTTTCGCCCCGGTGAAGCCTCCGCAGACTCCAAGGGACGCCCTGACGTAACTGCATGCCCCACGCTCCAGGAGCATCTCAAACTCGTGAACCGTGTGAATCCGCTCCCCCGTAGCGATGGGAATCCGGCAGCGGCCCGCTACCTGGCCCATAGCGTCAAAGTTGTCCGGCCGGATGGGGTCCTCCAGAAACATGGGATTGTAGGGCTCTAACCTGGCGGACAGCTGCACCGCCAGCCCCGGCTCCAGCCTGCGGTGAAGCTCCAGGCAGAGATCCACTTCCTCCCCCACCGCTTCCCGGATTTTCGCGATTCTGCGCTCCGCCTTGTAGAGCATGGCGGCGTTTCCGTCTTCGTAGGCCTTGGTTCTGGGTTCGTCCAGATAGGGGTTTAAATGGCCCAGGGCCGTATATCCCTCTTCCACGCCCTTGACGGCGTTCTCCACCAGCTCCTCCTCGGTGCGGCCGGCAGTATGGTTGTAGACCCGCACCTTATCCCGGCATTTTCCGCCCAAAAGCTTGTAAACCGGAACGTGAAAGTATTTTCCCGCGATATCCCACAGGGCAATGTCGATGGCGGACAGGGCCCCCATCACCGCCGCTCCCCTGAAATGAGAAAAGCGGTAGAGATACTGCCAGTGATGCTCGATTTCCAGGGGATCTTTTCCCAGCAGGTACTCCTTCATGGTTTCCAGGGCCGCGGCGGAGGCCTCTAAAAATCCCCATGCTCCGCTTTCTCCCAGGCCCACGATTCCCTCATCGGTGTAAATCCGGCAGAACACGCTGCGGTTAGCCCTGAGCACCTTCAAATCTGTAATTTTCATTTCGCTCCTTCCCGCAGGCCGCCCACCGGCGGCCCGCCTTCTCCTGCCAATCCTTCGTCCTATCCCACCCGGTAAGGGGCCAGAACCTCCCGGTTAATATCCAGTCCCGCTCCCGGAGCCTGGCTGGGGCTTACGGTTCCGTCGGCGTTAAAGACCACCGGATTTTGGAACGCCTCGTAAACCTTGGCGTCATACTGGGGCGGATAGAACTCCGCCAGAACCACATTGGGCACCGCGCAGTCCAGATGGACGTGAACCTGCTGCTGGCCGTGGGGGCTCATCTCCAGGCCGTTGGCGTCGGCGTATCCCGCTACCTTCATGTACTCGGTCACGCCTCCCAGGCAGGTGGCGTCCGGATTTAAAATACTGATGGCCTGGGTATTGATGAGATCACGGAAACCGAAGCGGGTCACCTCATTTTCCCCGGCCGCCAGGGGGATGGAGCACTTAGCCGCGATCTTGCGGAAGCCGTCGTAATCGTCGGCGTCCACCGGCTCCTCAAACCAGTAGGGATGATATTCCTCCACCATCTTGCCAAACTCGATGGCCTCAAAGAAGCGGTAGGAGCAGTTGGCGTCCAAAAGAAGCTTGGCGTCCTCCCCGATCACCTGGCGGACCGCCTTCACACGCTGGGCGTCCTCCTTCATGGACACGCCGCCTACCTTCATCTTCACCGCTTTTACGCCCCAGCTTAAGTACTCCTCCATCTCCTGCTGAAGCTCCTTTAAGCCCTTGTCCTTGGCGTAGTAGCCTCCGGCCACGTAGCAGGGGACGCTCTCACGGTAGCCGCCAAGCAGGCGGTACAAGGGCATTCCGGCCGCTTTCGCCTTGATATCCCACAGGGCGATGTCGATGGCGGAAACGGTCTTACAGCTGGTTCCCCTTCTGCCGATGAACTTCGGAACATAGGTCTTCTTCCACAGCCGCTCCGTGTTTAAGGGATCCTCGCCGATAATGGCCTTCCCCATGGTGTCCGCGAACTCGATGGCCCAGCTGCACCCGTACCCGCTGATTCCCTCGTCTGTGTCGATGATCAGCAGGTTCAGCTCGTTGTGGGTGTAGACGTGTTTGCCGTTGGCGATGGGCTTCTCCTTGGGCCAGCGGTATTTCTCAACCCTTACATCCGTAATCTTCATGCTTCCTTCTCCCTTCCTTATCTCCGGGGCGTCCCCGGTTTTCTTATGTTTTTATGGTAACACAGGCGGAAAAGCACGTCCAATACCCCTTTTTCATCAGTCCATCAGGATTTTTTATTCTATAAATTTTATTTATAATCCTATGAAATTTGTTTTACATTTCGCCGAAAAACGCCTATAATAGAAACCAGAAATCATGGAAAATGACATAGCAAAACGGGAGGTGCGCCTTATGCTTTATGAAAAATGGAATTACGTGCTGGCTATTGCCGAGGAGCAGAATCTGACCCGGGCCGCCAAGCGGCTGTTTATCTCCCAGCCGGCCCTGACCCTCTATCTGAACCGCCTGGAAAAAGAACTGGGAGTGAAGCTCTTTGACCGGAGCCGCACCCCCATCCTTTTAACGGAAGCGGGAAAATATTATGTGGAGCAGATGAAAAAGATCTCCGCTTCCGAGCAGGCCCTGCGCAGCGAAATCCGCATGATCGCCGACCCGGCAAAAACCCTGGTCATCAGCATCGGCCAGGTACGGGGCCACCACTGGCTTCCTCTGTTTCTCCCCGCCTTCTGCTTCATCCACCCGGATGTGAATATCCAGGTGATTCAGGGCAGGGAAGCCTCCATGGGCCAGGCCCTGCGCAGCGGCCAGGTGGACGTTCTCATCGGAAGCCATTCCGCCGCCCTCTCCGATCTGGAGGTGGTGGAGCTATCCCATGAGCAGCTGTTTTTTGCCGCCCATAAGCAATTTGGCCTGATTCCCCCAGCCTGCCGCTCCCAATACGGCATCCGCTCCCCTTATCGGATCAGCCCGGAGCGCCTGGACGGCCTGCCCTTTATCACCTCCCAGGTCAGCAACGACCTGTACAGCAGTTATGAATCCATCATCCTGGCAAACCAGATCCGGCCCTCCCGCACCATCTCCGTCAGCAACCTGTACACCGGCTTTAAGCTGACCGCCCAGGGCCTGGGAGTTCAGCTTCTGGCTGGTTCTCTTTTACAGCTGGGCGAAGAGGCGGATACCATGGAGGAAACTATGGATTTCTGCGTTCTGGAAGACATGCCCCAAACCCGTAAATGCGTGGCGATCTACAGTAAGGACAGTATAAAAAAGCAGCTGATTCTGGACGTCATCCAGGCCATCAAAGACCAGGTGCTGCCCCGCTGCATCCTGGATATCCCCTGCGAAGGCCCGGATCTGCCCTGAACAATACTCCGCACTAGGCTCGAAAAGACCTCGCCAAGTGCTCGCAACAAAAAAACCGCCCCGGACCGGTGCGGCTTTACCTACAAGGTTCGCTTCATCTCTTCTAATTTTCTGCGGATCTCCGTCAGCTGGTCCGATAAATTCCGGCTCCACTTCTCCACCGCTTTCGTCTGGCCTAAGATCCCCTCCGCCATCTCCTGATACAGAAGACGGCGGCCGGCGGATGCGCTTCCCCCTTCCGTGGTGCTTTCGAACTCCAGCTGATAGCTTTCCAGCTTCTCATTGACGCTCACATCGTCTAAAGGCAGGAAACGGCGCTTTTCTTTAAAATCCATCCCCTTATTCTCCGCCAGAATCTGGCGGCGGTATTCTCCCGGGGATTTCCCAAAGGTCTTTCGGAAGCAGAGGTTGAAGGATTTCACGTCCCCGAATCCATTGTCCCCCGCCACCTCCAGGATGGTTTTGTCCGTGGAGCACAGCTCCAGGGTGGCCTCTCGCAGGCGGATGCGCATAAGATAGTCGTAAAAATTCAGGCCGATATTGGTTTTAAACCAGGTGGACAGATAGGTGGCGTTGTAGCCGCACAGGGCGCCAAGGGTTTTTAAGGTGATGCGCTCCCGGTAATTTTCCTCCACGAAATTCACGATGCGCTCCATCAAATCCTTCTGCTTCCTGGTCTTCACCGCCTCGGAGCGGTCGATCCTTCTAGGCGGAAACAGCCCGAACATCAGAAGGAGCAGGCTGCTTAAGCTCTGCTCAAACCGCAGCTTCTCAAGAGGATTGGATGTGTCCATGCGGGTAATGAGAACCGCCATCATCCGGCGGATTTCCTTGGCCCTACGGCTGTCCCGGCTGTTCTCATCCGTACAGCCGAAAAAACGGTAATCCTCCACCGGACTGTAATACTCCCGCAGATAAGCCGGATCCAGGTGGATGACCATGGCTATGCTGCCTTCGCTTTTTGCCAGGGAGGCATGGCCTACATTGGAATCGATAACAATCAGGTCGTCCTCCTTTAAGGAATAGCACTCGCCGCCGCAGCTTAACTCCACATCCCCCTTCAAAATCAGCATAAGCTCCAGTTCCTCATGCCAGTTATACCGGTAAGGGCCAATCCAATAAATATATTGGCGCAGCCTTAAGTTCCGCTCCTGCCGGTTTATCTCGTAGAAGTATTTTCGCACTCCTTTTCCTCCCCCTCCGACTCCGTCTGGGCCGCCACCGCAAACAGCTCCTGGGCATAGCTGGCAAACAGCGCGCCGCTGAAAGGAGGCAGCTCTACTCTCAGGATCCCGTCCTTTACCGGATACTGAATCTTCCCCACATTGTACCCGGACTCTGTGGTAAGCATCACCCGGGCCACCGGCACGTCGTCGGTGATGCCCAGCTGCCACACCGGAATCTCCAGGCAGCGCTCCGTCTCCCCATTATTGATCACCGTCACCGCGTGGTATTTCTTATACATGCGCCCGTAGGCGATCACATCCCGGCCCGCCAAAAGAGGCTTCACGCTCCCTTTTCGCAGGACCGAAAGCCGCTTATGGATGCCGATCATATAGCGGTGGTACTCCAAAAGCTCCAGATCCTCTTCCCCCCAGGGATAGGTCCGCCGGCTGTCCGGGTCCGTCCAGCCGCATACTCCGGCCTCGTCCCCGTAATAGATGGTAGGCGCTCCGGGCCAAGTCATCTGGATCATCACCGCCTCGCGCATCACACTGGTCCTTACCCCTTCCTGGGCCATCTGGGCCCCGGCGGTGGCCAGCCTCCCCACCCTGCGGTTGGTCCTGGTCAGGAAGCGGGAATGATCGTGGTTGGACAGCTCGTTCATGGCGGTCAGCAGGGAGCCCGTCTGCATCCGGCTCATATGGTAGGCCATGGCGTCAAAAAAGCTCTTCCCGTCCCCGCAGATGCCGCTGTTATGGCTGTCGCTGTGCTTCTCCATACCAGTCAAAAACCAGGTCACCGGCTCCATAAAGGCGTCGTAATTCATCACTGAATCCCACTGATCCCCCGCAAGCCAGCTGGAGGGATCCCCATAGTGCTCCGCCAGAATCAGAACCTCCGGGTTGACCTCCTTCACCGCCTGGCGGAACCTGCGCCAAAACTCGTGGTTGTACTGGCCGGTATTTCCCAAATCCGCAGCCACGTCCAACCGCCAGCCGTCCACCGAAAAGGGCGGGGAAATCCAGCGCCTGGCAATATTCAGAATATACTCCACCAGCTTCTCTGACTCCTCGTAATTCAGCTTCGGCAAGGTATCGTGGCCCCACCAGCCGTCGTAGGACTTATTGTAGGGCCAGGCTTCCTCTCTCTGATCTTGGAAATGGAAAAAGCTCCGGTAAGGGCTCTTGGCCGAGAGAAACGCTCCCGGCTCGTATCCCCCGTCCCTGGCATAGATCTCCTCCCCATCCAGCCACTTGTTAAAGGAGCCGCAGTGGTTAAAGACGCCGTCCAGAATCACCTTCATCCCACGGCGGTGAGCCTCCTTTACAAACTGGGCGAAAAACTGGTCGCTGGCCTCCAGATTCTCCCTGGAAGCGGTTCGCACCACATAGCGTCCGGCATTGCGGTTGTCCTGGTCCTGATGGTCAACCAGCCGTCCCTCATCCTTTACCAAAACCCCGAAGTGGGGGTCGATATGCTCATAATCCTGGCAGTCGTACTTATGGTTGGAGGGGGAAACGAAAATGGGATTAAAATAAATCCCCTCAATTCCCAGACTCTGCAGGTAATCCAGCTTATCCCAAACTCCCTTCAGATCCCCGCCGTAAAAACGGCCCACGTCCATGGGGGAAGGAACCTGGTTCCAATCCTTTACACGGCAGACCGGCTGCCCGATATAGACATACTCATCGTCCAGCACATCATTGGAAGGGTCGCCGTTGCAGAACCTGTCCACGAAAATCTGGTACATCACCGCACCCTTGGCCCAGCCCGGCGTATGAAAGCCCGGCGTAATCACAAAATCAAAGTCCCGGTTGGCCTCATTCGCCGGCCCCAGGCGGTGGTAAAAGCAGACCTGCTCCCCCGCCTCGATCCGGAACTGATAACGGATGGGCTTTTTGCCGGTCACCAGGCGGCATTCATAATAATCAAACAGCGGATCGGACTCCGTCTTTCCCATACGGACCCAGCTGTCATTTATCGTCAAAAAAACCCGGTCCACATTATCCCGGCCCGCCCGAAACCGAATCCGTACCTCCTGCCCTTCATCTGGTTCCGGCGGCATCCGGTAATCACTGGTACCGGAGCAAAATAGCGCTTCTCGATTGATCTCTATCTTTCTATGGTCTTCTTCTGACATAATGGTCCTCACATTTCCAGCCTTAGCAAATGTCTATCTCTATTTTATATGATAATCAACAAATAAACAAGGGTTGTTTGCAAATGTTCATGACAAGTGAAAAGCCCGGCGGGGTAGCCGGGCTTTTCAGGAGAAGGTATTTCGTTTCTTATGGGGTGTAGCAAAAACTATATAATGTATTGGGGGGGTTACGTCTATTATAATAGCATAGGCTCCGAAAAAAGTCTGCACAAACTTAAAAGTGTTTCAAAAACGATTCTATGCAGATTTTACATCGGTTTTTTCCTGCGTTTTCTCAACCCCTGGAAAGTCTTACAAAGAACCGGCCGAAATGCCCGCCCGCTCTTTTTCCTGCTCAAACAGGTGCTCAAATTCCTCCTGCCCGATCTTCTCCTTCTCAATCAGAAGCTTTGCGCAGGCATGGAGCACATAATCGTGCTGGCGGATAATCTCCTTCGCCTTGGCGTAGCACTCGTCCACGATCCGCTTCACCTCTCTGTCGATGGCGTCCGCCACCTCGTTGCCATAACTCTTGGTGTGGGCCAGATCCCGGCCGATAAATACTTCGTCCTCGTCCCCGCCGTACTGGATCATACCCACCTTGTCGGACATGCCGTACTGGGTCACCATGGCCCGGGCGGTCTTGGTGGCGTCCTTGATATCCTGGGAAGCCCCGGTGGTGATGTCGTCAAAGATCAGCTCCTCGGCGATGCGCCCACCCAGAGCCACCATGATGCTCTGAATCATCCGGCCTCTTGTATTGAACATCTCATCCTTCTCCGGCAGGGGCATGGTATAGCCGGCAGCTCCCATCCCGGTGGGGATAATGGAAATAGTGTGAACCGGTCCCACATCCGGCAGCACATGAAAGAGGATGGCGTGGCCCGCTTCGTGGAAGGCCGTAATCCGCTTATCCTTCTCCGAGATCACCTTGCTGTGCTTCTCCGCCCCGATGCCCACCTTCACAAAGGCCCGGTCAATATCCATCTGCTGGATAAAACGCCGTCCGGAGCGGGCGGAAATGATGGCCGCCTCATTCATCAGGTTCTCCAGATCCGCTCCCGTAAAGCCTACGGTAGTCTGAGCCACCCGCTTCAAATCCACGTCCTCGCTCAGAGGCTTATCCTTGGAGTGTACCTTTAAAATCTCTTCCCTGCCCTTAATATCCGGGCGTCCCACCGCCACCTTGCGGTCGAAACGGCCGGGACGCAGGATAGCGGGATCCAGGATATCCACCCGGTTGGTGGCCGCCATCACGATGATGCCCTCATTGACCCCGAAGCCGTCCATCTCAACCAGCAGCTGGTTTAATGTCTGCTCCCTCTCATCGTGTCCGCCGCCCATACCGGTTCCGCGTCGGCGGGCCACGGCGTCGATCTCATCGATAAATACGATACAGGGCGCGTTCTTCTTGGCCTCTTCAAAGAGATCCCGCACACGGGACGCGCCTACGCCCACAAACATCTCTACAAAATCCGAACCAGAAATGGAGAAAAAGGGAACTCCCGCTTCCCCGGCCACCGCCTTGGCAAGAAGGGTTTTTCCCGTTCCGGGAGGGCCCACCAGAAGAAGTCCCTTGGGAATCCTGGCCCCTACGCTAGTGTACTTCTGAGGATTTTTCAGGAAATCCACCACTTCCTCCAGCTCTTCCTTTTCCTCCTGCAGACCGGCAACGCTGTTAAAATTCACCCGGTTATCCCGGCTCATCCTGGCCCGGCTCTTGCCAAAGTTCATCATGCGGGCGTTGGCCCCGCCTCCGGCGGCGTTGCGGTTCATAATCATAATCACGATGATCACCACCGCTGTGGTCATCAGGGACGGCAGCAAAATGTTCAGGAGGGTGTTGTCCTCAGGCACATCCGTCATGTACCAGTCGATCTCCCTGCTGTCTAGAAGCTCCTGAACCTCGTTTACATCCGAAACGTAAAGTTGCCTCTGGGAGCCGTCCACAAGCTCCAGAATCACCTCGCCCGTAGGCGCCTGGGAATTCTGACGGATGGTCACCTGGGCCAGCTGGCTTTTATCCTGGTCCAGCATGGTCATAAATTGCTGATTGCTGATCCGGTCCGCTCCTCCCTGCCTGGGCAGCATAGCCGCCATGGCGATCAGAATAATCATCAGGATCAAAAAACCGAACCCGCTGAACGTTGACTTCTGTCTCACTTAAGTTGCCTCCTCAATTATCCTCTCGTTCCTGCTCCACAACGCCGATATAGGGCAGGTTCCGATACTTCTGGTCATAGTCCAGACCGTATCCCACCACGAACTCGTCGGGGATGGTAAAGCAGACATAATCCACCTTCACCTGCTTCTTCACCCGGCGCTCCGGCTTGTCAAGAAGGGTGCAAAGCCGGATATCCGCAGGCTGCCGCTGCTTTAATACCTCGATCAGATAGGCCAGGGTGCGGCCGGAATCGATAATATCCTCCACGATCAACACATGCTTGCCCTCCAGGGATTCGTCCAGATCCTTCACCAGCTTTACGATTCCGCTGGACTCTGTACCGCCGCCATAGCTGGACACGGACATAAAGTCCATGGTAACCGGCACGCTCAGCCGCTTAGCCAGCTCGCAGGTAAAGAATACGCCGCCCTTTAAAATACAGATCAGGTGGATCTCCTGACCCTCGTAATCCTTGCTGATTTGCGCCGCGATCTCACCGATCCGCGCATCTACCTCTTCCTCCGTCAGCAGTACCCTTATCTTATCCGCCATGACTCTTCCTCCGTATCTTCATCATTTTTATCCTTCAGGGAAACCTCCAAAACCTCTGCCGTATCCGGACCTATCTTATAATATTCGCTGATCCTGTATCCGATGATCCACATAATGTGGCTTCCATCCGCCAAAAGGGGAATCTCATCCCGCTTCCCGGCCGGAATCTTCTCATCGATCATGTACCGGCGCAGCAGCTTCCTACCGCCCTTAGGCAGGGTAATGTAGTCTCCTTCCCGCCTGAACCGCAGTTCGAGCGTACCCTTTATTTTATCACAGTCAAACCATTTCGTATACTGTTTTTTAGGAAATTCCATCCCTTTTTTATGAGAAAAAACCTGCATTTTCACCTGAGGAAGCTTGGTTTGTCCCTTAAGCGTCCCCCTCCCAATCCGGATTCCCCCGTAGGTGCGCAGCGCCCGGCAGCCGGCCGGAAGGCTTACACAGCGCCCGGCCTGCTTTTCCAAAAGAGCGGCAGTTTCCCGGACATGAAGGTAGGTCAAGTCCCTCTCCCTTCCCAGGACCCCGGCCAGGGCCAGGCGGACTACATAGTATCTCAGAATTTCCGGCAGTTCCCTAAGCGTCTCCGGAAGCAAGATTCCTTCCCCCTGCTCCCCGGCCAGGTCTTCTCCCCTCACGGCACAGACCTTAAGCCACTTTTCTGCCTGGTCCCGCAGGTACTCGTCGGCCTGGGCGGCCAGCTTTCCCACCCGGACGATATTCTCCACCCCTTTGGGATTGATCTCCTGGCAGATCAGGGGAATCAGCTGCCCTCGGATGCGGTTGCGGGTATAGCAATCGGAAAAATTGGTGGAATCCTGGCAGTATTCCAAGCCCTGCCGCTCAAGCCACAGCAAAATCTCCTCCCTGCTCTCCTCCAAAAGGGGCCGGATCAGCCGTCCACGGCGCTTTTCCATACCGCCGATGCCCTTTAGGCCGCTTCCACGGCAAAGATTGTGGAGAATCGTCTCCGCCTGATCCCCCTGGTGGTGGGCAGTGGCGATCCACACCGGCCCTTCCCCTTCTCCCCGTTCCCACCGCTCCGCCTCTTCCTCAAGGCGCTGATAGCGCAGAATCCGGCCGGCCTCCTCCTCTCCCAGATGGGCCTCGCGGGCAAACTCATCCACATTTTCATGGAAAATCCGACAGGATATCCCCAAACGTGCGCAGAGGTTTTCCACCCAGCAGGCATCCCGGTCCGCCTCCGCTCCCCTCAGGCCATGGTGTACATGAACCGCCCGAAGACGGATCTCTCCCTGCTCCTTCAGACGAGCCAAAAGGCCCAGAAGGCATACCGAGTCCGCCCCTCCCGACACCGCCGCCAGCACCCGGCCGCCGGGAAGCACTGCCCCGCAGTCCCTAAGCCGCTCCTTAAACCGTCTCTCAAATGCTCCCGTATCCATGGCTCTGATCCCCTTTTCCTTTGTCTCTTCCTGTGTTTCTTCCTAGACTATACCCTGAAACCGTCTTTGCCGCAACCCTAAATCCACGCAAAGCCTTCCTTCATGTCTTCACAAGAACCCCAACCAGCGCCGTCATATCGTCCCTGGGGGCCGGCACAAAAGAGGCGGCAAAGCTGATGATCCCGTCCGCCAGCTCCTGGGGCTGGCTCTGGCCTGCGCTCTCTAAGTATTCCATCAGCATTTTTTCCTTATTTTCACCCGGAAGGGAATCCAGGACGCCGTCGCTGACCAGCACGATCTGATTTCCATCCCACAGCTTGCGGCTTAAGATCTCCGGCTGGGTATCGTTTAAAATGCCCATGGGCGCCTGCCCCGCTTCTAGAATTTCCACTCCGTCCTCTGTCAGAAGAAAGGTAGGGGCAGCTCCCATTTTCATGGATTCCATCACCCCGGTATATAGATCCACGCAGCAAAGATCCAGAGTAGCCGGATGCTGCTCCTGCCCTGCAAGAAGCAGCACCGTATTCACAAGCTTCAAAGCAGGTCTGGGGGAAAATCCGGCTTCGATCAGCTGCTGGGTCAGCTCGATTACCTGTCCGCTCTCCCTTTCTGCCTGCTCTCCGCTTCCCATGCCGTCGGACAAACTCAGCACCACCTGGCTGCCGCCACCCTCAAAAAAAGTATAGTTGTCCCCGTTTAAGCTTTCGCCCCACCGGGGAAGCCGGGAGATTCCGCAGAGTATATGATAGCCTCCCAGTTCCTGAAAGCGGACCGTGGTGTACTGCCTGGTAATCAGGCTGCGGCTGTCTTTCGCCGGGCTCCAGGCCTTTTTCCTACCCGTCAGCTCCAGAAGGACGGCCGCATCCTGGACAGTTACGCATTTTCCATTGGTGGTACAGGCGGTCATATAGATTTCCCGCCGCCCGTTCTCATACTCTAAGGCCAGCATATTGCGGATGGAAATATGGTTTCTGCGAAACAGACGCCGCAGATCCCCTTCGTACTCTTCCGTCACGTCCCTGGCCTGCCCGATCTGGCGGGCAAATTCCTCCAGAATCGAGGAAAGCTCCTGAAACTGAACCATAACCGCGTCCCTACTTTCCAGAAAACGGCTTTTCCAGGACAAATTCATTGCCGCCCGTCCCAGGCTCCGGTTTAACTGATTTAAGTACCGCTCCTTACGCCTGCAGCTGTTCCGAAACACCTGGGGCATATCCCCGGCTTCGATTCTCCCCTTCTGCTCAAAGGTCCGCAGCAGATAGTACAGATAGTAATTATCCTCCTTCTCGCTCTCCTGGGACAGGCTGCAGCGGGAGCAGCCCCCGCAGACCAGAGCCCCGGATGTCTGCATAGCCGCCAGCCCTTCTTCCCTGGTCAGGGCGGCGCCTCCCAGATTTTCATTCTCAAAGGCCCTTGCCAGCCTTCCCAAGGACTCCGCCATATCCTCAAGCCGTCTGGCCGTATAGTAATTCACATCGCACATTTTCTGTCCCGCACGTTTTTTCATCAACATAAAAAATCCCTCCTCACCGCGTAACCCTCAGTATACGCGGCAAAAAGGGAAATGTCTGTCGTATCTTGCAGGCTCGTCCCAAAAATTCTTCTGCCTGCTGCGTCTTCTTTCGACAATGGAGGCCCTACTCCTCCGGCTTTAACAGGATCTCGTCCGGATTCACCAGGCCCAGCTTCTCCTTGGCTACCTCCTCGGCGTACTGCTTAGTCTTTACATAGATCCGGTACTCCTCCAGCTCTTCGGCCCGCTCTTTCTCTTCCTCCAGCTGGGCCTGAAGCTGCTCCTCCTCCATCTGATATCCCCGGTCCGATTGGGCCAGTCCCTGACCCTTGGTACTGATGACAATGGCAAGGCACACCACAACCAAAGTGATCCCCATAATCGCCATACGGTTGGTCCACTTATCCCGCTTATAACGTACTGTTCTCCTTATATCTCTCATCGTGCCTTACTCACCGCTTTTCTCTTTCCGTTTTTTGATGCTTTTTATTATTGTAAACCTTTTGCCCGCTTTTTTCAAGACTCCGAAAAGAAATCGGCTTACGGTCCGGTCATAAAAAATCATCCCGCCCAGCACGCCGCCGATGATGTAGGCCCGCAGAATGCCATCGTTGTGTTCATAGAGCAGCCGAAAGGTAACCGCTCCGGCTCCGATCCAATAGCACAAATCCTCCAGTCCCATCGCCAGGGGATGATGGCGGATCATCAAACGCAGCAGCCGCAGGGTATCGTAGGCCATCATAAGCCAGATTCCCGTCATCAGGCTCAGCCCAATCAGGAAGGCCTGGTACTCAATCGCCCGGCTCATCCCTTCCACCTAGCGGAACAAACGCTTCAGGAAGGATTCCCCCGACCGGCGCAGCGCTTCATTGGATGAGTAGACCAGGCTGTCCACAGTTCCGTCCACGTCCACCTCTCCCTTTTCCAGGGTCAGACGGCTGACATGGAGGCCGTTTCCCTTGATGGTCAAAAGCCCCTGATCCGTATCCAGGACAATGGTATTCTCGTCAAAGGACACCACGTCCACGATGCCGGTAATGGTGCCGGAGGAACGGTTCTGGATCGTGATGCGGTGCGGGCGGGCTGTAAGCTTTTCTTCCATAGCAAAAACCTCCTAATCTATCTAACGTCTATGTTAAATATATTAGGAGGTCCTCTCGTTTAGACCATATGAATCAATATTAAAGGTAACGGTACAGCTCCTTGGCGTCATCCTTCTTCACCGTCTCCTGCACATCCAGGACTTCCACCCGGACGGCCTTAGAACCAAACTGGATCTCGATCACATCGCCAGTCTTTACATTGAGAGACGCTTTAGCCGGCTTGTCATTTACCAAAACACGGCCCGCATCGCAGGCCTCGTTGGCCACAGTGCGCCGCTTGATGAGCCGCGATACCTTCAAAAACTTGTCCAGTCTCATGAATTACTTATTTACCTCGTCCTTTAAGGCCTTGCCTGCTTTAAACTTGGGAGTCTTGGAAGCCTCGATGGTCATGGTCTTGCCGGTCTTGGGGTTTCTGCCCTCACGAGCGGCTCTCTCAGATACCTCGAAGGTTCCGAATCCAACTAACTGCACCTTCTCGCCCTTTACCAGCTCCTCGGCCACAACATCAGTGAATGCCTTAACTGCCTTCTCCGCATCCTTTTTGGAAATCTCTGCCTTCTCAGCAACTGCTGCGATTAATTCTGTCTTGTTCATTATCTTTCCTCCTAAAAATGTCCGGCCAGAGTCCGGAAAATTAACCCTTGTGACTTGAGTTGTACTTTATCATTTATAGCCGTTTCTCTAGGATTTGTCAAGGTTTTTTGGTGATTTTCGCAAAACAGTTGAGAGGGTAGAAATATATGGAAAAATACCTTATCCGATTTAATTCCCTATTTCTTCTTCCCCTCCTTCTCTTCCTCCTTGATCTTCTTCCAAAGCTCCTTCCCCTCTTCCACAGAGGCAAGCTTCATGTCCCCGAAGACCCAGGGATGGCGGCGGACCATCTTCTGGCATACTCCCTCCACCACGTCGCCGATGGTAAAGTCCCCCCGCTCCGCCGCGATCTGGCTGTGAATCATCACCTGGAAGAGTACGTCCCCCAGCTCCTCGCAGAGGTTGTCCATATCCTGATGGTCGATGGCCTCGCACACCTCTTCGCACTCTTCCCTCAGATGCTTTTTTAAGCTCTCATGGGTCTGTTCCCGGTCCCAGGGGCAGCCCTCGGGAGAGCGCAGTTTTGCCGTGATCTCCACTAAATCCTGAAAATTATGCACCCCGTTTCCCCTCCTTCTTCTCCTTCGTCCTCTTAATGACCTTAAGCCTTGTAAATTCCTCCCGCTCCTTTTCCTCCAGGGCGTTGGAAATATTCTTCGCCAGGGCCTCATAGGTGGGGATGGTGATATTCTTCAGGGCGTTTGCCCGCTTCTGGGTCTTCTTGATATTGGAGGCCAGCCGGTAAGCGGAGTTCTCCACCATGGACAGGCGGATCGTCAGCTCCTTCACCTTCTCAAAATGGCTCCGGGCCACATCCAGGGACTCGCTGGTACTGTAAAAGCCGTAGGTCAGCGCCAAAGGCTCCTCCTTATGCTCCACCAGAGGGATCTCCGTCCCCATGATGCTTCTGGCCTTGATGCGCACCCCCTCATCCACCGGCACCGATTCCCCGATCTCCTGGACATAGCGGATGCCAAGCTCGATATTGGCCTCCTGGAGAGCCTTGTAGGCGGCCCGGAAGGTGGCATCGATCTCCGACTGAATATCCTTTGCCTGGTCGATGAGTCCCATCAGCTCCCGGATTAAGATGTTGCGCTTCTTATCCATCAGTCCGTAGCCCTGCTTTGCCAGGGCCAGAGAATTTTTTGCCAGAATCAGGTTTCCCTTAGTGGGAAATGTATTGGGATTCATAGGCTATTCCTCCCCTTCAAAGCCCGAGGAGGGCTGATAATACTGATCCAGCACCTTGGAGTCGATCCGGTCCAGCTCCTCTCTGGGAAGCATTCCCAAAAGTTTCCATCCCATCTCCAGAGTCTCCTGTATGGTCCTGTTCTCATGGACGTCTTGCCCCACAAAATGGTGCTCAAAGGCAGTTCCGAATTTCAGATACTGCTTATCTAGAGGCGACAGCTCGTCCTCACCGATGACCGAGGCCAAAGCCCTGGCGTCACCCACCTTGGCGTAGCAGGAGAACAGCTGGTTTGCCATATCCTGATGATCCGCCCTGGTATACCCCTCGCCGATGCCGTCCTTCATCAGACGGGACAGGGAAGGAAGCACGCTGATGGGCGGGTAGATGCCCTGGCCGTTTAACTGCCGGTCCAGCACGATCTGCCCCTCGGTAATATAGCCCGTCAGATCAGGGATGGGGTGGGTGATATCATCGCCCGGCATGGTGAGGATGGGAATCTGTGTCACGGAGCCGGGACGGCCCGCCACGATGCCCGCTCTCTCATAGATGGAAGCCAGGTCGCTGTATAGGTAGCCGGGGAAGCCCTTTCTGGAAGGAATCTCTCCCTTGGATGAGGATACCTCACGCAGGGCCTCGGCGTAGGAGGTCATATCCGTTAAAATCACCAGGATGTGCATCCCCTTCTCAAAGGCCAGGTACTCCGCCACCGTCAAAGCCACCTTGGGGATAATCAGACGCTCCACCACCGGGTCGTTGGCCAGGTTGATGAACATGGCCACATGCTCGGATACGCCGCTTTCCTCAAAGGTCCGGCGGAAGAAGTCCGCCACATCGTATTTCACTCCCATTGCCCCAAAGACAATGGCGAACTTTTCATCCGAATCATCCCCCAGGGAGGCCTGCTGCACGATCTGGGCTGCCAGCTGGTCATGGGGAAGGCCGCTTCCGGAAAAGATGGGAAGCTTCTGCCCCCGAATCAGGGTGGTCAAGCCGTCGATGGCGGAGATACCGGTGCGGATGTAGTTTCTGGGATACTCCCGGGTTACGGGGTTTAAGGGCTTGCCGTTTACATCCAGCTTCACGTCGGAGACAATGTCCCCCAGGCCGTCGATGGGTTCTCCCAGACCGTTGAAGGTCCGTCCCAGCATTTCCTCGGACACAGCGATCTCCATGGAGTGGCCGGTGAGCCTGGTATGGGTATTGCGCAGGGCCATGCCCTCGGTGCCCTCAAATACCTGGATCACCGCCTTGTCGCCGTAGATTTCAATAATTTTTCCGATTTTCTTTTCCGTCCCGCCTACGGTCATCTCCACGATCTCATCGTAGGCCGCGCCCTGGACTCCCTCCAAAGCCGCCAAGGGACCATTAATCTGGCTTAAGCCTAAATATTCGATTGCCAATTTCAGTCCCTCCTTTCATCAGGCATTGCGCTCTACGACGCTGTCGTAGAAGCGGTCGATGCGTTTCTTAAAGTCATCCAGCAGATCCAGCCGGTCGTTGGGGATGTCGTACTTGATGGCGATCACCTGATCAAAGATGCCGTCCTCCTTTAACACCGACATGGGCATGCCCATGGAAATCAGGGATCTTGACTTCTGGTACAGGTATAAGATCACTTCCATCATCTTAAACTGCTTCTCCATGGGGACGCAGGTATCCTCCTTGTGGAAGGCATTCTGCTGCAAAAATCCCACCCGGATCACCCGGGCGATCTCTAAGGTCAGCTTCTGGTCATCGGGCAGCACATCGGCGCCGATGAGCTTTACGATCTCCATCAGGCTGCTCTCCTGGGTCAGGATGGCCATCAGACGGTTGCGGTAGTCCACAAACCGTTTGTCCACATGCTCCGTATACCAGGGAGCCAGGTCATTCAGATACTCCGAGTAGCTGGACAGCCAGTGGATCGCCGGGAAATGCCTGGCGTAGGCCAGGGACTTGTCCAGGCCCCAGAAGCAGCGCACAAAACGGCGGGTGTTCTGGGTCACCGGCTCGGAGAAGTCGCCGCCCTGGGGGGACACGGCCCCGATAATGGTTACAGAGCCTTCGGTTCCATTTAAGTTCTGCATCATGCCCGCCCGCTCATAGAAGGCGGAAAGGCGGGAAGCCAAGTAGGCCGGGAAGCCTTCCTCAGCGGGCATTTCCTCCAGACGTCCCGACAGCTCCCGCAGTGCCTCGGCCCACCGGGAGGTAGAGTCCGCCATAATCGCCACATGATATCCCATGTCCCGGTAATACTCCGCCAAGGTCAGGCCGGAGTACAGGCTGGCCTCACGGGCCGCCACCGGCATGTTGGAGGTGTTAGCAATCAGAGTAGTGCGGTCCATCAGAGGGTTGCCGCTTTTAGGGTCAATCAGCTTAGTAAATTCCTCCAATACCTGGGTCATCTCGTTACCCCGCTCGCCGCAGCCAATGTAGATGATCACATCCGCATCCGACCACTTGGCAATCTGGTGCTGGGTCATAGTTTTTCCCGTCCCAAAGCCACCTGGGATAGCCGCTGTCCCGCCCTTTGCCAGAGGGAACATGGTATCCAGGATTCTCTGCCCCGTAATCAAGGGTCTGGTGGCCGGGAAACGCTTGGCCGTGGGGCGGGGCGTGCGGATGGGCCACTTCTGGGCCATGGCAAGCTTTCTCTCGCTGCCGTCCGCCAGCTGCAGGGTTAAAAGAGGCTCTTCAATGGTGTAGCTGCCGTCCGAAACCACATCCATCACATAGCCCTCCAGGTCCGGAGGAACCATCACCTTATGGGTGATAGCCTTGGTTTCCGGCACCTCTGCGATGATGGTTCCCGGCATCAGCCGGTCCCCCTTCTTCACCGTCATATGGGTCTGCCATTTCTTCTTCGTGTCCAGGGATTCCACCGCCAGCCCACGCCCGATGTAGGGGCCGCTCTCCTTGGCAATGGCCCTTAAGGGCCGCTCGATGCCGTCAAATATATTGTTTAAAATTCCGGGGGCCAATGTCACCGACACCGGGGCCCCGGTTCCCGTCACTGTTTCACCGGGCTTTAATCCGCCGGTTTCCTCATAGACCTGAATCACCGTCCGCTCAGAGGTCAGGCCGATGACCTCGCCTACCAGGTTTTCCCGGCCCACATACACCATCTCATTCATCTTAAAGCCCGGATCGCCCTTCAGATAGACAACGGGGCCGTTGATTCCGAAAATTACGCCTGTCTTACTCACTGCCCTTGCCTCCTAAATCAAACTTGAAGTTATGCCGCGCCTCCTCCAGCCGGGTCTGGAAGGAATTGTCCACCAGGATATGGCGTCCGGGAATCACCGCCCGGATCCCCCCCAGAAAGGAGTAATCGCTGATACGGATGGCGATGCCCATATAAAGGGACACCCTTCTGGCCTTCTCCCCATCGGAAGGATCCATATAGACCACAAAGGCCTCGTCCCCCGCCAGCTCCTTCACGGCCTTCACCTGGTTCTCCAGGAATTTCTCATATTCCTCCGTCTCCATAAAGTTGGCCAGCTTATCCTTTAGCTCCACAAAAAGCTTGTCCTTCAGCTCGTCCTGGCGTCTGCCCGCCTCCCGGCGAAGATCCAGCTGCTCGATGGAAAGCCTTTTATTCGTCTCCCGCTCCAACTTCTCCGTCTCCAGCTTCACCTCAAGATCCGCGTTCTTTTTCGCGTCCGCCTTATGCTCCTCAAAGGTTTTCTCCAGGGCCGTCATATATTCGTCCAGCATTCTATTGCTGCGTTCCCTGGCGTCCTCTATACAGATATCCTGAAAATGCTTCAGTTTTTCCTCAATCGTCAAAGTTGCCACCTACTTTCTTTTCTCTACAGCTTCAGGCCGATGGCCTCATTTACATAGGAAGTGATGAAATTGGGCTTGCGGCCGGTTCCATGCCGGTCTGGGATCTCTACAATCAGGGGAAGCTTGCGCTCCAGCTTTACATTGTCGATGATCTCCGGAAATTCCCTGCCGAACTTCTCCGTCAGCAGGATAATGCCGACTTCCTTGTCGGCCAGGGCATGCTCCAGCTGCTCTTTCAGCTCTTCCCTCTTATGGACCACGGCTCCCTCCACCCCAGCCAGGCGCATGCCGGTCAGGGTGTCGATGTTGTCGCTGATCAGATACATTTTCATAGGTTTACAGGTTGCCCAGGATCATAAAAGAAATGATCAGGCCGTACAGACACACACCTTCGGCAAGCCCTACGAAGATCAGCGATTTACCAAGAATGGAACTGTCCTCGCTGATGGCGCCCAAAGCGGCAGAAGCAGCGGCGGACACGGCGATGCCGCCTCCCAAGCAGGAGAGGCCGGTGGAAAGGGCGGCGGAGAGATATCCCATGCCGGCGGCGGATACGGCGGCTCCGGCCTCTGCCGTTTCCTCAGCCGCGAAAGCGGTTCCCTGGAACATGAGAACAGCCGCGAAAATCATTACGCCGAAAAAGAGGAACAGGTTCGCTCCCAAAGCCGCCTTATAGCGCCCTCTGGTCTTCTCCCCCACAGCGAAGGCTCCGAAGGGAATCACAATGCTCAGTAACAGTGCCGCAGTTAATGTCAGTTTTACTAAAACGCTCATGGTAAAAATCTCCTTTTCTATTTTTATGCTTCTTTCGCAGACTGCCCATAGGGCTTAAAGGCCCTTCCGCTTCCCCGATAGAAGCGGCTGAACAGCTCATAATATTCCAGACGCAGCACCTGGATACCCACGATCAGGCCCTCCATGCCGCACACAAACAGATTTCCGCCGATCACCACCGCCCAGTTGGGATCACCGGCCTCGGCTCCGGCTAACATCAGCACTACCTCCATCATAGCCGCGTGGCTCACCGCAAAAGCCCCCACACGGATAAAGGAAAGGGTGTTGGAAAAATAGCTCAGCATCACCTCAAAGAGCTCAAAAATCCCCTGGGTGATGAACATTCCCACCCCTCCGGAAAATTTCTCCTTCTTCTTCTCAAGGGCCGCGCAGATGGGCTCCTTAAAGAACATGAGGATCAGAGGAATCACAAACAGCACCGCCAGCAGGGCCGTAGCCGGAAGGGGGCGCCCGCTCATGTACAGCGCAATGGTGCCCGCCATGCTTCCATAAAATACCAGGCCCGCGGCTCCGTTGGTGTCAAACCAGGTCTTCTCCTGATCCTTTTCCTTCAGGCTGTTAATGATGTTGAGCACCATACACAGCAGGATGATTCCCATACCGATGGCAATGGCCACCACAAATACGGTGTTCAGCCTGCCGATAAAGGGAAGGCTGGTCATGGCCTGGGCCGGACGCAGCCACAAGGGCTCAATCAGATCCTCAAAGCCGAAGACGCTGCCGAAGAGGAAGCCGAAAATTGTGGAGAAAAAGCCGCAGCAGGCGATAATCCCCGCCAGGCGGACCTTTTTCAATTTATACAGCAGAAATCCTCCAAGAAGCAGGCACAGTCCCTGGCCCGCATCCCCGAACATGAATCCAAAGAGGATGGAGTAGGTGATTCCCACCAGGATGGTTGGGTCGATCTCCTGGTAGGAGGGGAGGCCGTACATCTCCACATACATTTCAAAGGGTTTAAAGAGGCCCGGATTCTTGATCTTCGTGGGCGGGGAGCTCATGATGTTATTGTGGTTGTCCTCCACCACGCAGAAGGTATTTTCATCCCCCTCGATCTCCCGGCGGAAACGGTCCGCTTCCCTCTGGGGCATCCAGCCGCAGAGGATATAGAAGGTGTGGTCGTCCCGCTTGGTGCAGGCCGCCAGCTTTCGCACGTCAAAATTGGTGCAGTAGCGAGAAAGCCGTCCGACGGCCCCCACCAGAGCCTTTCCCTGGCTTTTGACCAGGCTTTCCATCGAAAGCTCCAGCTGGCTGATCTGCCCCTCCAGGGCCTTGATCTGTTCCTCCAGCCCCTGGCCCGCCTCATCCGGCGTCCCCTCGTACTGATGGGGCAAATACATCCGCTCAAAATGCATGGAGGAATAGATGGCGTCGATCTTGTCCTCCAGCCGCAGGGGCACGCAGTAGACGATCCACACGTAATCCTTCGTCTCCCGGCATTTAAACTGGATGGCGTCAATGGTGTCGTAAACATAGGCCAGGAACTTGTCGTAGTACTCCCTGGCGAAACGGCCGAAGCGGAACTTGATGTTCTTAAATTCAAACAGCCGCTCCATATCGTAGTCCAGTCCGGCAAAGGGCTGAACCTGATCCCGGCTGTCGGAAAGCTCCTGCCGTTTTTGCTCCAGTTCTTCCTTCCGGGCCGCCATTTTCTTCAGCTCCTCATCCAGAGAGCGGACAGTTTTCAGCGCCGTCTCCAGATCCATCTCATCCCCCTGCTCCGGCAGAAGGCTCTGGTACTGCTCCATCAGGGCCCTTGCCCTCTGTTCATCCTCCTTATAAGGATTCGTCTCCACAAAGGGTCTTAAATTGGTAACGGTTTTCAGCTCCGACAGGGCGTTCTCCAGCTGGATCTCGTACCGGGACAGATAGACGTCCGCCACACGGTCGATATCCCCCATAGGCCCTGTGATGCTCAAGAATTTCATCTTTTCAATCATAAATCAAACCCCTCTTTCAGCCTGCCGCCACGCCGTAGCGTATGCGCTCCAGGGTTGTAGTAATGCGTCGGATCTCCTTCTCTTTAAAATAAAGGTAGGAGTTCAGCGCCGCGATGGAGTAGGGATTGGATCTGCGGGTCATCTCGTAGACTCGGTCGTTGATCTCTGCAGCCAGCTTCTTTAGATCCGGCCGTTCCTCTCCATCTATCCGCCCGTAATAGGTGGTTTTTAAAATATCAAAAAAGCCCTCCAGGCTTTCCGCCTGAGCCATCCGGGTCACTTGATTCTTCGTCAAATGAAGGCGGATGGGAATCAGCACGGCGATGATCTGGGCCCCGGAAAGCCCGTAATACTTCTTCGCCCGGTAGATCCACTGGATATTCAGCATATCCATCCTGGTGCCAAAGCACTGGGTGATGATCTGCTGCTCTTCCTTTTTCAGGTAGCGCTTCTTGATCCGCCAGGCTTCCTTAAAATAGGTCATATCCAGCACCGTCTCGCAGTCCGTGGGATTGAGCTCTCCCTTACGTGACAGCTCCTCCAAGGGCCCGTAATAGGGAGAACCCTTTAAACAGCCGACCCACTGTCCAATGGAAGCGCATTGGCTCAGGCAGGTCAGGTCCATCCGGGAATGCTGTTGGAAAAATTCCTGAAATTCCGACAGATCCGTCCCCTCTTCCTTCCCGCCGGCCACGGCCCGCAGACAGCCCTTAATAATTGAAAGCTCATACCGCCTGAAGTACAGATCCAGCATGCGCCGCTGGCTTAAGTTGGCAAAGCGGTAAATCCGGGCAAAATCCTGGTACAAGGCCATGTGCAGCAGCTGCTCGATCCTTCCTCTGTGCAGCTCCTCCTGGCTAAGGCCTTCGAAAATCTGCTCATAAGCGGGATTCTTCCGCAGATAAGCCACCGCCTCCGACACAGATTCTAAGGCGGCCATCTCCTGAAACTGATTTTCCCTCAGCCTTTGCCGCTCCATGGCGCGGATCTTCGTCACAATCCCGCTGTAAGCCATCAGGTTTCCCATATGCTCACTCCTTTATCATATCCCGGAACAGTTCCTCCGCGTATTGATCTCCGTACTCTTCGTAGTTTCGCTCCATCTGGGCCAAAAGCTTCTCCGAGTTTTCCTTCTGTTCCTTAAGCTTCCTTTTCATTTCCCGCTCCATGGCCTCCCGGACCTGACGGATCCTTTCGCCGGTTTCCTTCTCCAGCTCCTGGTCAAAGGCTTTCGTCTTTTCCTCCATCTCCCGGGCAAAGGCAGCCTTGCGCCGGTTGGCTTCCTCCATGATACCGGAAGCGGAATTCTCAATATCCGACAGCTGATCGAAAAGCTTGTCCATATGCTCCCTCCTCGCAGTCTCTAATTTTTGATTCTATCATAATACTACTTTTTTATTATTTTTCCATAGGATTTAAAAAAATTATTAAAAATTTCACAATTTGGACACAAAAAGGGGGAAGGTTGGCATGGAACTTCAAAAAAGAACCGCGGCAGGTATCTCTCCTACCGCGGACTCTTGTAATCCTGTCTCTATTCCTGGCCTTCCGCCGCCATTTCTTCCGTCACTTCTTCTCCCCCCTGGGCGGCTCCATCCTGTCTTGCGATATACTGGCTGGAAATATAAGCCTCCTGTCCGTCATAGTTTATCACGGTCCAGTCGTTGTTGTAGCGCCTTACATACTCCACCACCGCTCCCCTAGACAGCTGCACCAGCACGCGGCCACTGGTAGAGGGCTCGCTTCTCACATTCACCCCGTCGCCGGTTACCTGGTAGGTTCCTTCCTCAGCCGCCGCTTCTGTAGTCTCAGGCGGCGTCTCCTGAGTCACAGGCTCGGTCTGAGTCTCGGTCTGGGTGATGGCCGCTG
Organism: uncultured Enterocloster sp.; assembly: GCA_944383785.1. GTDB lineage: Bacteria > Bacillota > Clostridia > Lachnospirales > Lachnospiraceae > Enterocloster. Next base: position 24,294 of record CALWQV010000002.1, read on the forward strand.
TGGTCTGCTCCGCCTCTTCGCCTCCTGGCAGGATCAGACGGATCACTAAAATCAAGAGGATCACCGCCAGCACCGGAACCAGAATCCTCAGGGCATAGTAGGACGGCGGAAGCTTCCTGCGCTTCTTCGCTCCCTTTCGTCCGGAAGGACGGGAGGATGTGGACGGGCGCCTGGCCCCGCCGGAACGGACCGGAGAGCGTCTGGCTCCCTGCCCCCCCTGTCTGGCCTGAGGCGGCCTGGACGGGCCTCTCACACCCAGCTCATCCGCAAAAGCTACCACCTCCTGGGCTAAGAGCTGATAAGCCTGATTGGCGTCGTAAGCCGTATCGTCCCCTTCGTGAACGGCTTTATTCCCCAATATGCGGATATTATGGTAATGATCCTTTGTGGTCCGGCTGATCCATCTGCCCTCGTAAAGTTGATCAATGGTATCGGACAGATCGCCCTCTACCACGCAGGCCTTCTCCGCCAGACAGCGGACCATAAACTCCAGCGTCTGTCTGGCCTTGACCATGGCCATGTTGTATTCCTTGCGTCCGATGAGACGTTCTGTCTCCCGGAGTCCCTGCTGGATCTGCTTCCAGCTGGTGGTATTCTCCATGCTCGCCATATGTATTCTCTCCTTTGTAAAAATAATCGGGTCATTGCATCCGCAGTCGATTTAACTATAGTATACTAGGTTTTTTTTGTTTTTGCACTATAATTTTTGCAAAATCCGGTGAAAATCTGAAAACTCCGCAATGAAATCCCCTTGCCATTTCCCTGCCCGGATGATACAATACACCTCAGCTTTACATTACATGTAATTATAGGAAAGGATTTTACCCTCTATGCGTTTACGGCATATTCCTGGGGCGGAGGAAGCCATCGCCCAAAGCCCTTTTGTCATTCATAACCCGGAAGAGTTGAAAGGCTGCTGGAACCAGGCTTTTCAGGAGAGCGCCCCCCTCCACATCGAGGTGGGAATGGGAAAGGGACGTTTTATTATGGAACTGGCCCAGTCTCATCCGGAGCTTCATTTTATCGGCATCGAGCGCTACTCCAGCGTCCTTCTGCGGGCTCTTCAGAAGCGGCAGCAGCTGGATCTGTCCAATATCTTCTTTTTATGTGTGGACGCCAAGAACCTGGACCAGTTTTTTGCTCCGGGAGAAGTTTCCCGCATCTACCTGAATTTTTCCGATCCCTGGCCCAAGGACCGCCACGCCAAGCGCCGGCTGACCTCGCCCCAGTTTCTCACCGTCTATCAGAAGATCCTGGCTCCCGATGGGGCCGTGGAGTTTAAGACAGACAATCGGGGACTGTTCGAGTATTCCCTGGAATCCATCCCCGCCGCCGGCTGGCAGATCACGGAGCAGACCTTTGACCTGCACCACAGCCCCATGGCCTCCGGAAATGTGATGACTGAATACGAGGAAAAGTTTGCTTCAGAGGGAAAGCCCATCTGCAAGCTGATCGCCCGCCCATAGTCTTTGGGAGCAAAGGCCGCACCGAAAGCCTTTACGGATCATATCTTATCCATAAGCAAAACCGATCGGAGGATTCCCCATGGCTCTTCCCCCGAAAATAACCCGCTCCCTCCAGCGGGCCACCTGCGACAAAATCGCCTTGGACCGGTGCTTTCTGCGGCTTCTCTTCCGCTTCCGCCAGGTGGCCCGGCTGCTGGAGGACGGGGAATATTCCTGCCATTCCAAGGGCTGCGGAAAAAAATAAAAATTTTTCAAAAAAACTGTTGACATTTTATCTCAGAGCGGCTATAATAACGTTCGTGCTCCTGAGGAACACAAGAAAATATACAGATGAGCGTCCTTAGCTCAGTTGGTAGAGCAGTAGACTCTTAATCTATTTGTCCAGGGTTCGAGTCCCTGAGGGCGCACTGAAAGGTCTGATTTTGCGGATATTGGAAGCCGCGGGGTCGGACTTTTTTTCGTTTGCGTTTCAGGGAGGAACTCTGAAACCTACGGTTTTATCAGGTTTTGAAGACCTGATCCAGGTGGGAGAAGCTATTCGCCGCAGCCACCAGTTCATGAGCGAAATGCTCATAGCGTTTGGTGGTTTCTATGCTCCGATGGCCCATTAAAATCCCTAAATCCTGGACACAAGTTGAGCCCGTCCGCTCTAGGCTGTCAATGCAAAAATTCGTAGCAAAATTGTGCCGGAGCTTGTGAGAAGATAGTTCAAAAGGCAGTTTCCCTTGTAGCCGATACACAAAGAGCCGGACGGCGTTTCCGGAAAGGACATGGCCACGGCGATCTACAAAGGCATATTCCGAATCCTTGTAGGGGCACATGGACAAATATTCATCCAACATCTTTAAAGCAAAATTCCCTACATGCACAAAGCGGTCTTTATCGCCTTTACCTGTTACCTTCATGACATGACGTTCACGGTCAATATTTACCAACTTCAGACCGCAGACTTCCGCCTGCCGCAGTCCAGAGTCTAACATCAGAACAATTATAGCACGATCACGGGCAGTAATCCAGGGCACACTCGTTTTCACCATTTCAAGGATCAGCGCAATTTCCCTATCACCATAGATATATGGATTCCGTTTCATACGCATTTCCAAAGGGCCCCACAGAAACGCGGGATTTCTGGTAATGTTCAAATAAATCGAAAATAGCACTTCCGGGAGCGTCTACATGAACCTCCATGCCATCACGGCCATCATATAATATCCGAACGCCAGCTTGATTTCTGAGCATTTTATTATAGCCGTTTGAGCCCTTGGGCTGTTCTGCAAAATCGGTCAGGCTATAGCCCAGCATTTTACAAACATACATAGGGTTACTATGTGTCAGGTCAGTAAAAGACAACCATTCCAGAGTAATTGATAATTCATTATCTCTTTTTGCATTAATTCCTAATTGCATACGAAAACCTCCACTATTTTATAAAAGTTTGATGGTCTGGTTTTTCTACCCCCGTATTACTAAAACGGGCCTTAAACCACTACGGGCCCTATCTCTGCGCCCAATGCCTGCGGCATAGGTTGCCGTCTGCGACGCAGTCAAAACAAGGGCTTGGAATGAATACTATGCGATTCATACTAAGCCCTTGTTTTGAAATTCATAAGTAAATAATTCCAAGTTCGAGAACTTAACCAAGACACTAGAAATCTATAATTGACAGACAATTTCCCTTGCAACGCCGCCGATCGGCCACACCTGAAGGTGAAGTTTTCAGAATTATTTCCTCAAAATACAAAAAAGCACCGTTTCCAGTGCTTTTTCGTAACACCATTGCATTTTCAATGCGACAGTGCTATAATCAAATTGTAATCAAGAACAACCTTGATTGCCCTTAGTCTAAGACAAAAATAGCAGTCCTAGCTTGCCAGGCTACATAGGACTGTTATTTTTTGTGTGAATCTATGTACGTCAGGGCTGCGAAAATTACTAAAATAAGCGTTAAAACATCTCCTATTTCCATTTCACATCCCCCCTTCCTTAGTTGATGGGGAAGGGCAATCAACAGTCCTTATAACAATTTGACTTCGTCCATTATATCAACGAGCTAGAGGAAAGGCAAGCTATATTTAACCTACTTCCTCTGGTAAAGCCGGACATTCTCTTGCGGCAATGTCAATCTATAATGCATACAATTCATGCAGTAATCCGAGCAGATACAGCAAACACATGTATGACCTTCAATATAGCGGGAATGATAACTGCAGAAAAGCCGCCGTTCATAACATTGCATATATCGACAAGAGAAGTTCTTACAAAACTGTCCCATAAAACCTTCTTTGTCGAGATAAGCATAGTTTTATCGTGCCGCAACGCTTCCATGTAATCAAGCGGACGGAAAGGGGAACTGCGTTCCTTCCCGTCCTCTTGCTCACATTATAGCGTTCTTTTTGTATGTCAAGGGCTGCCCTACGGCGTATCGCCCGCACTTAGGTGCGGGCTTGTCCCTTGACATACAGCGGCTTTATTGTCTGCCGGGAAGAGAAGCATCCAACATCCGGTAATGATCTAAAATCATATTTTGCACCATAGCGGTTTTTGTGATTCCATATCGCTTGGAATCTGCGTCCAGGCGATCATAAAACTTCTGCGGAATCCAGAAGGAAAGGCGCGCCTTTGGCTCTCTCATACGTCCTCTTTTTAAACAATTTTCATTCATAAAAAGCACCTCCAAACAAAAAATAAAGAAACTCTTAATCTATTTGTTCAGGGTTCGAGTCCCTGAGGGCGCACTGAAAGGTCTGATTTTGCAGATATTGGGAGCTGCGGGGTCGGACTTTTTTCGTTTATAACTTCATGTTATGGTAATTCAGAACTAAACCATTACGCCGCGTTATCACTTTATTTCATTATAGTGCCATCCGCCATTGACATCCCCCTCAAGATAGAGTATAATTTTCAGAAACCGCTTTGTTCTTATAGTAAAGACATTTGAACGTCCGGAGAAGATAGGCGCCTCCGGATATTTTTGCGGCTTTTAATTTATACACTGAGAGGAAATGATTATGGCTCGATATTTTGCAAAGCGCATCGGCATCATGGTCGTGGCGTTGTTTTTAATCGCCCTTCTGACCTTTGTGATCATGCATTCCATCCCAGGCGGTCCCTTTACCAGCGACCGCAAGGTAAGCCCTGAGGTGGAAGCGGCCCTGAATGCCAAGTACAACCTGGACGCTCCCCTGCCCCAGCAGTTCCTGGAGTACGTGGGGGGACTTCTTCATGGGGACTTCGGCCCCTCCTACAAATACCCGGGCAAATCCGTCAATGACTTCATCTTTAACGGCTTTCCGGTATCCGCGAAGCTGGGCGGCATTACCATCGTCTTCGTACTGTTGGCCGCCATTCCCATGGGCGTGCTGGCTGCGGTAAAGAACGGCAAATGGGTGGATATGCTGGTAATGGCTTTGGCTACCATCGGAGTAACTATCCCTTCCTTTATTATTGCCTCCCTGCTGATCTATGTATTTTCCTTCCGCTTAAATCTGCTGCCCACCTACGGTCTCGATACCTGGAAGGGCTATATCCTGCCGGTAGTGGCCCTGGGCGGCTACTCCATCAGCTATATGGCAAGGCTTATGCGCTCCAGCCTCTTAGAGGTCATGGGCCAGGATTACATCCGCACCGCCAGGGCCAAGGGCCTTTCGGAGGTAAAGGTGGTCTTTCGGCACGCTATGAGGAACGCCTTAATCCCGGTGATCACCGTGCTGGGCCCTACCATTGCCAATCTGATGACCGGAAGCTTTGTAATTGAGAAGATTTTCGCCATCCCCGGACTGGGCGGCTATCTGGTCAACAGCGTATCCCAGCGAGATTATACCACCATCATGGGCGTGACCATTTTCTACGCCACTTTCCTAATGGTGATGATCTTTGTGGTGGATATCTTCTACTGCCTGATTGATCCCAGAATCAAATACGATTAGAGCGAGGTTTTTAAAATGGATAATAAATGGGAGATGCTCGCTTCCTCCAGCGAGGAGCGGGAAAAAATATGGTCTAAAAACAGGACCTTCGCCGGAGACGTATGGTTCCGCTTCCGCAGGAAGCCTACGGCCATCGCCGGCTTTGTGCTGATTATTCTGCTGCTGCTCTTTGCGCTGGCAGGCCCGTTGTTCACCAAATACAGCTACAAGGATCAGGATCTGGAGGTGGTGAATATTCCTCCGGTTATGACGGTATTTGACACCCCAGACGGCCAGGGCCACCTGTACATTACCCAGAACCTGAAGGTTCTCTACGTGAATCCCGACGGCACCCTGGGGGACCAGCTGGAAAAGGTCCGCGAGGAATCGGAGATGGCGATGACCGTCTACGACTACAAGGGGACGGAGGTTGGCCTGTACTACGGCCAGAAGCCTTACGTGATGGCTGACCCCGCTACCAAGGTGATCTACCCCCAGTCCTCCATACGCAACGGTTCCTATCTTCTGGGAACCGATTCCCTGGGAAGGGACATTCTCACCCGGCTGATGTACGGCGTCCGGGTTTCCTTGCTGGTGGCCTTTGTAGCGGCCACCGTAAATATGGTCATCGGAATCCTCTACGGGGGAATCTCCGGCTACCTGGGCGGAAATGTGGACACGGTAATGATGCGTCTGGTGGATATTATTAACACCATCCCCCTGACCCTTTACGTGATCCTGATCATGGTGCTTTTAGGCTCCGGCCTCCAGAGCATCATCGTGGCCCTGGGAAGCGTTTACTGGGTGGATATGGCCCGGGTGGTGCGGGGCCAGGTTTTAAGCTTAAAGCAGCAGGAATTTGTGCTGGCGGCCAAGACCATCGGCTCTTCCACCAAAACCATCCTCTTCCAGCACCTGATCCCCAACGCCATGGGCTCCATCCTGGTAACGGTTACCATGCTGATCCCCTCCGCCATCTTTATGGAAGCTTTCTTAAGCTTTCTTGGCATAGGCCTTCAGCCCCCTCTTGCCAGTCTGGGAACCATGTGCAATGATGCTTCGGCCAACCTCCGGACCAGTCCTTACCAGCTGTTCATTCCGGCCCTTGTGATCTGCCTGATCATGTTTGCCTTTAACTTCGTAGGGGACGGGCTGCGGGACGCCCTGGACCCGAAGCTCAAGAAATAGCAACCGCATATAGGAGAAATACAGATGGAACCGATCTTACAAATAGAAAATTTAAAAACATCCTTCATGACCAGCAATGGCGAGGTCCAGGCTGTCCGCGGCGTCAGCTTTTCCGTAGGCAAGGGCGAGATTGTCGGGCTGGTAGGCGAGTCTGGAAGCGGGAAGAGCGTTACCTCTATGTCCATTTTGAAGCTTCTGGCCGATACCGCCAGGATTAAAGAAGGGAAAATCCTCTTTGAGGGCGAAGACCTGACCCAATATTCCAAGGCCCAGATGCGGAAGATCCGGGGCGGAAAGATTTCCATGATCTTCCAGGATCCCATGTCCTCCCTAAACCCCCTGATTCCCGTTGGCAAGCAGGTGGCGGAGATGATCCGGGAGCATCATCCGGAGAAAAGCAAGGAAGACATCAAAAAGGAGGTTCTGGAGCTGTTCTCCAGAGTGCGGATTCCGGAGCCCGAGAAGCGCTATAAATCCTTCCCCCACGAGTTTTCCGGCGGTATGCGCCAGCGCGTGATGATCGCCATGGCCCTGGCCAACCGGCCAGAGCTTCTGATCGCCGACGAGCCCACCACTGCCCTGGACGTGACCATCCAGGACCAGATTTTAAAGCAGCTGCGGGAGCTGAAAAAGGAGTATGGCACCAGCATCATCTTTATCACCCATGACCTGGGCGTGGTGGCAGAGCTGTGCGACCGGGTAGTGGTGCTTTACGGCGGCCTGGTGATGGAGGAGGCTTCCATTTTCGATATTTTCGAGCATCCCAGCCATCCCTACACCCTGGGACTTTTAGCCTCCATCCCGGCCCTGGATCAGGATAAGAACAAGCGGCTTCTGCCCATCCCCGGCTCGCCGCCGGATATGACCAAGCCTCCTGTGGGATGTCCCTTTGCCCCCAGATGCCCCTATGCCCGGGTGATCTGCGGCAGCGAGCTTCCCCAGATGACGGAGGTTTCTGAGGGCCATCATTCCCGGTGCTGGCTTTTAAGCCCGGAGGCGCCCAAAGAGCAAAACCCATTCTATCATAAGGGAGGTGAGGGAAATGAATAATACGCCTATGCTGGAGGTAAAGGACCTGACCAAACATTTTAAGGCCGGGCGGGGCCAGGTAGTTCACGCCGTTGACCATGTAAACTTTACCCTGGAAAAAGGAAAAACGCTGGGGCTGGTAGGCGAGTCCGGCTGCGGCAAATCCAGCTGCGCCAGAACCATTATCCGCATCTACGATCCCACTGAAGGACAGATTTTGCTGGACGGCCAGGACATTACCCACATGAAACAGCGGGAGCTGAAGCCTTTGCGCCGGAAAATGCAGATGATCTTCCAGGACCCCTACGCTTCCTTAAACGCCAGAATGACGGTGCGGGATATTATTGCGGAGCCCCTTTTGGCCCACGGCATTGTAAAGACCAAGGAGCAGTCCAATGAATACGTTTACCCCATGCTGGAGCGGGTGGGCCTGACCAAGGAGCACGCCAACCGCTATGCCCACGAATTTTCCGGCGGCCAGCGCCAGAGGGTAGGCATCGCCAGAGCCCTGGTACTGCAGCCGGAATTGGTAATCTGCGACGAGCCCATTTCCGCCCTGGACGTATCCATCCAAGCCCAGGTGATCAACCTGTTAAAGGATTTTCAGGAGGAGCGGGGCGTTTCCTACCTGTTTATTGCCCACGACCTATCCATGGTCCGCTATGTGTCGGATGATGTAGGCGTTATGTATCTTGGACAGCTGGTGGAGGTCTGCGAATCAGACGAGATCTACCGCAATCCCCTTCATCCCTACACCAAGGGACTTTTGGGCAGTATCCCCATCGCCAATCCCCGCCAGGCACGGGAGAAGGAAAAGAGCAGCATCGAGGGCGATATTCCAAGCCCCATAAGTCCCCCTGCGGGCTGCCGTTTCCACACCCGCTGTCCCTTCGCCAAGCCCGTCTGCTCTGAACGAGCCCCGGAGCTAAAGGACGTTGGGGCGGGCCACATGGTTGCCTGCCATCTGTATCAATAACCTGTTTGGAACGGCCGGCCAAGGCTGGCCGAACCCATATAAAAATCTTTTAAGGAGGAGAAACTTATGAAAAAGAAACTCAGCTTGCGGCTGGCCGCGGGCCTGATGTGCGCCGCTATGCTTGCCGGCTGCTCAGGCGGCTCCAGCAGCGAAACCACCCCCCAGACCATCGGCGAGCCCACCAGCGAGGCCCCGTCAGAGTCCGAGACCGCCCAGGCCACAGAGCCCACAGGAGCACAGGAGCTGACCTTTGTGCTGAACAATGAGCCGGACAGCCTGGATCCTTCCTACACCAACAACTCCTTTGCCTCTCCCTTCCTGACCAATCTTTTCGAGGGACTGGTAACCTACGACGAGAACGGCGAGCTTGCTCCCGGAAACGCTGAAACCTGGGAGTCCAACGATGACATGACCGTATGGACCTTCCATTTAAGAGAGGGATTAAAGTGGAGCGACGGAACGCCCTTAACCGCTCAGGATTATGTGTATTCCGCCCTTCACGTTATGACTCCCGCCACCACCTCCCAGTACGTCAATATGATGACGGACTACATCTTAAACGGCCAGGAGTATTATGACGGAACCGCTTCCGCCGAGGAGGTAGGCGTTAAGGCTCTGGACGACAATACTGTGGAGTACACCTTAAAGCAGACCACTCCCTACTTTGACGACGTTACCAGCATGTGGGTTTACGCCCCGGTACAGCAGGCTACGGTAGACGCCAACGGCGATACCTGGTCCACCAAGGCGGACACTTATGTGTGCAACGGCCCCTTCAAGGTATCTGAGATCAACATGGGCGAGAGCGTTGTCCTGACCAAGAACGAGAATTACTGGGATGCGGCCAATGTAAGCCTGGAAAAGCTGACCTTCCGCTACATCCTGGATCTGTCCACCGCCCTGACCGCCTATGAGAGCGACCAGGTAGACGGCGTGAGAAATATCCCCGCAGGCGATATTGCCCGCCTGAAAGCGGAGAACGCCGGAACCCACACCATCAATGTGTATGGAACCGTATACTACACCTTCAACTGCGAGAAGGAGCCTTACAACAATCCGCTGGTGCGCAAGGCATTGAACCTGGCTATTGACCGTGAGTCCATCATCAACAACGTAGCCCAGCTGGACGCTCAGCCTGCCTACAGCATCCTGGCTCCCGGATACGTTTTGGACGGAAAGGATATTTTAGAGGGACGTTCTACCTTTGAGATGTCTCCCAACGCAGACGTAGAGGCCGCCAAAGCCGCTCTGGCCGAGGCCGGATATCCCGACGGAGAGGGCTTCCCCACCATACAGCTTTCCTTCTACTCCGACGATACGGTTAAGAAGGTAGCCGAGGCGATTCAGGAAATGTGGCAGAACAACCTTGGCATCACCGTAGAGGTAACTTCCGCCGACTGGGCCGTATTCTATGACGGCGTACAGCACGGCAACTACGAGGTAGCCGCTATGGGCTGGAGCGCGGACTACGTAAACCCCATGAGCTTTTTGCCTCTTCTGGTAACCGGGGACGTCACCAACAACTCCTTCTACAGCAATCCGGAGTACGATGCCCTGGTTGAGCAGATTAAGGTGGAGAAGGATCCCGCTACATTTGCCCAGCTGGTAAAGGAAGCCGACGAGCTGGTATCCTCCGATTATCCGGTCATGCCTCTGTACTACAAAGCAGATACCTATCTGTTAAAGGATTATGTAAGCGGCGTTTACACCGATTCCTCCACTCATATTTACTTTAAGCACGCGGTTGTAAACAAATAAGACAGGCGGGGGAACTGTTTCCATGAAATGCATCATTACCACCGAGGGCTTCGGGGATATGGTCTTTGACCTGTTCCCCGAAACCGCCCCCATTACAACTGAGAATTTCGTGAAAACCGCGGAAAGCGGCTTCTACGATGGGCTGGCCTGGTGCCGGATCGTGAAGGACTACGTGATCCAGGCCGGTTCCCCGGACAATGACATCATGACGGATAGCGACTGGCACATCAAAGGGGAATTTGCCCAGAATGGAATCGAAAATCCTATCCCCCACAAGCGGGGGGCCCTGTCCATGGCAAGAGACGACGGCTTCGATACCGCCGGAACCCAGTTTTTTGTGGTCCATCAGGACGCCCACAAGCTGGACGGCCGGTACGCCGCCTTCGGCCAGCTGACGGAAGGGTTTGAGGTCTTAGACCAGATCGCGGCCCTGCATACCTATGGGCCGGAGAGCTGGAATAAGCCGGTGAAGCTGCCGGTGATGAGCCGGGTGAAGATTGTAAGAGAATAGCGAAATCAATCGGAAAAGGAGGCGCTGAGGCGCCTCCTGATTTTTATACTTCCTCCCCATCCATCGGGCCGAACTTAGATGTTACAAATGCTTCTAAGCGCTCCACCCGCTCTTGCAGCTGTCTATTCTCATCCGTCAGCTGTTCGATCATCTCGTCCTTCTTCTTAATGGCCTTCCCCTGCTGTCCGATCGTCTCCCCTTGCTTCTTAATCGTCTCTCCCTGCTGTCCGATCGTCTCCCCCTGCTTCTTAATCGTCTCCCTCTGCTGCTCATTCTCATCTGTCAGCTGCTCGACCATATACTTCGTCGTATTGGCGTCCATGATTTTTAAAGCATCTGAAAACATATTCATCAACTCCTCCATCTGATACCGGAACCGGAATACCTGACAGTAAATCTCTCCAAATTCCGGGTATGCGCGGATCACCTCTCGAATCCGCTCCATCTCATCGGAGGCGATCAGCGTCAGCCACGCATCTAACTTCTTATCTATATTTTGATGTTTTTTCAGAAAGATGTCAAGTGGTATCAGCAGGTACTCCTGCACCAGATCCAGCTTGAGTCCCGTGTTGAACTGCTGCTTCGCGTAATGCAGGTATTCCTCAGGATATTGTTGGAACTCACGGGGACTGTGCTGGAACAGCACGATTGTATAAACCTTGCAGATCTGCTGATAGGAAAAGGGCTTATTCTCCTCCCTGCATTTGGAGCGCACCTGAGAATACTGGCGCATCACCAGGTCGCTGGAGTAGCAGGCGCAGCGCTGCCCAGGGATCATAGGTCAGGTTAAGCCCACAGGTTCCCATGCAGAAATCCATAAATTCCTTTTTCAGCTGCGGCGACAGCCTCGCATACCTGGCGTACATCCCCGGCGTTTCCCGAATCATCTGCATGACCTCCTGCCTGGTCAGCTTCTGTCCAAAAATCTGTTCCGTTGTCAATTTACCTCTCGTCATAAAATACCTCCTACTTAATCGATCATCAAAATGGAGCAATTACGGCGAAACGCCGGACTGAAATAATACAGAAATGTATCAAGAAATTTCAGACACATTGAGTATAGCATGGGCACAGAAAAAAAATCAAGGTGTCTTCTATATGAAAAACTGAAAAGCGGCCGCCGCCAGGTTCAGGACATTACCCTTTTCCCACATCAGCCGACTAACCCGGCGGATTTACCGCCGAATCAACCCTCCATAAGCCTCCCGCAGCTTCTGAAGCTTCTTCGCCTTCTCAAGACCTCCCCCCAGTGCCTGACTGGTCTTCATAATCAGAAGATCCAAAAGCAGCACAGGAGCCGCTACCGAATGGTAATCGTTGGGCTCTCCCCGGCAGGTATAGAGCAGCAGATCCGCCTGGGAAAGCTGCTCCCCTGTTAAAAGATCCGTAAAGAGGATGGTCTGGTATCCCGCCTCCTTCTCATAAGCCAGAAGCACCTGAACCTCCGTCAGCAGCCTGGAATAGCCAAACAGCAGCACAAGATCCCCTTCGGTCAAGTTCACCATGGCATCGTAGAGCTGAGATCCCCCCGGAAGCGGAATCAGGCGGATTCCCAGCCGCAGCAGGCGGTACTCCAGAATCCGCCCCAGCCCCGCCGACACATCCGGCGCAAAGCAGTAAACCCGCTTCGCCCCTGCCATCATCTTTACCGCCTGGTCCAGCTGCTCCGGGCTGACTACTTGAAAGGTCCTCTCAATCTGTGAGGTAAACCGTTCTAATAGCACTTCCGGCGAAATTCCGCTTTCCTTCCACAAATTTAAGGCCGCGTTCATCCGGCTGTAAGGGGTGGCTTCCTGTCTCCGGTACAATTCCTGCTTCAATTCTTTCAAATTTTTAAAACCAATCTTCGTCCAGAAGCGGGAGATGGTAGCCGTACTGATACCAAGCCGCTCTGACAAGTCCCCGGCGGTAACTGCCTGAATCTCCCTTTCATGCTCCATCAAATATCCTAAAATCTTGTGATCCGATTTGGAAAGTCCCTCTTTACATTGCTCATATATTTTCTCCAGCATCTTCTTTCCTCCTGGTATAAATCTGTTTTCAGTATAGGCATATTTTTTCAAAAATGCAATTAAAATTTCAGTTAATTATGAATGAAATTTTTTTACTCATTTTTTACAGTTCCATGGTAGGAACCTTTACAAACAGCTTGCTATAATAGCCTCATCAATCAACGGGAAGTGATACAAATGGCTGCGATTTATTTAAGCTCAACCCTCCTGTGGAACAGCTCCTTAGAAGAGATCTTCCACCTGGCCTACCAGTCCGGACTAGACGGAATGGAACTGTGGGCCCAGCATTTTTTCAGCTGCGGATATAAAGAAGAGGAATTTCAAAAGCTATCGGCCCTCTATCCGCTAAAAAGCTGTGTCCACAGCCAAAGCTGGGATCTAAACCTGGCCTCCATGAACGAAGGCATCCGCGCTCAGTCTGTAACGGAAGTAAAAAAATCTATCGGCTTGGCTTACCGCCTGGGCCTAAATGAGGTTACGGTCCATCCCGGACACCAGACCATACCAGGAGCCGCTGCGCCTTATGAGGCCTATTTAAAGGAATCTCTGAAAGAAATCCTGGACTGCGCCCAAAAGCTGGGAGTGGATATATCCCTGGAAATCATGGAGAAAATTCCAAAGGAATTTGTCACCTCTATGAACGCCATGAAACAGGTCTGCGGAGAGCTTTTCAGCAGCTTTGTCTACACCCTGGATCTAGCCCATTGCGACAGCGCCGGCGAAGCCCTTGATACCCTGAAGGACTACAGCCGCAATATTTCCAAAATACATATCAGCAACCGCAAAGGAAATCAGCTTCATACGCCTTTATATGAAGGCGATTATGATATGGAAACGCTTCTCCCCCTGCTGGCCTCCTACGGCCTGCCAATGGTCATAGAAGGCTTTGACAGCCGGGAAGACGCTTCCACCGCAAAACAGAATATTCATTTCATTCAAACTATTTTTCAAAACGGAGGAAAACAATCATGAAAAAGAAACTTGCAGTTATTGTAGCAGCAGGACTGGCCGCCGCCGCTCTGGCCGGATGTCAGGGAAACGCTTCTGAGGCCACCACCGCTGCGGAAAGCTCCAGCCAGGCTCCCGCCGAGGGCTCTGAGGAGACTTCAGAAGGGGAAAGCACAGAGGCAGCTTCCGAAGAGGCTTCCCAGGATCTGTCCGGCGCCATCACCCTTTACACCTCCCAGCCGGAAGAGGATATCCAGGCGATGATCGACGGCTTCAATGAGAAATGGCCGGAGATCCAGGTGGACGTATTCCGCTCCGGCACTGAGGAAGTGGTCAGCAAGGTTCTGGCGGAGCAGCAGGCCGGTTCCGTTCTGGCGGACGTCCTTTTAGTAGCCGACAATGTAACCTTTGAAACCTTAAAGGAGCAGGATCTTCTGATGGCTTACGAGTCCCCTGAGCTTGAGGGAATCCCGGAAACCTACATCGACAAGGATCACATGTACACCGGAACCAAGGTCATCACCACCGGAATCGCCTACAACACGGAGCTGGTCCAGAACGCTCCCGCGAGCTTCGCCGACCTGACAAAGGCCGATTACAAGGACAATCTGATTATGCCCAGCCCCCTATACTCCGGAGCCGCCGCCTACAACCTGGGCGTTATCACCAGAACCGAGGGCATGGGATGGGAGTATTACCAGGCCTTAAAGGATAACGGAATCACCGTAGACAAAGGAAACGGCGCTGTCCAGAACGCCATCGTAGCCGGCGAGAAAGCCTGCGGCCTTCTGGCGGACTACATGGCCATCCGCTCCAAAAACGACGGAGCTCCCGTAGAATTTGTTTACCCCTCCGAAGGCTCCCCGGCCGTAACCGAGCCCATCGGCATTGTAAGCGGAACGGAAAATGAAGCTCTGGCCAAGGCGTTTGTAGACTTTGTCCTTTCCGAGGAGGGTCAGACCCTAACCTCTGAAATCGGCTATACCCCTGTTAAGAGCGGCGTAGTGGTTCCCGAGGGATTAAAGAGCATTGACGAATTTACACCTTTAACTTGGGATACTGAGGAGCTGTACCAGAACCGCGAGGCAGACAAGGAACAGTTCAGCGAAATGTTCCAGTAATCACAGGAGGCTGACATGGAAATGACACGCAAGGCAGGGGCGGCCATCGCCCAGACGGCCCTGTATCTTCTGGCCGCCCTGATGTTTTTGCTCCCTCTGGCCCGTCTCCTTCTCATGGGATTCTCCCTGGAGGATGGCGGATACGGCCTGGGAAACTTCACAGCCCTTTTGGCTGAGGAGCGCACCCGGGAAGCAATCATCAACACCATCATCATTGCCGTAGCTTCCACTGTCCTGGCCGCCGTTATAGGCAGCGGGCTGGCCTTTTTAACGGCCTACAGCAATGTAAAACGCAAAGGGCTGATTGAATTTCTAGTTCTGCTGCCCTTTATCATCCCCTCTTATATTATCACTCTTTCCTGGAGCAGCTTTTTAAGCTCCAGGGGAGCGTTTAATCAGTTTCTTACCTCCCTGGGCCTTCCGGCTGTAGACATCTATACCATGGGCGGCATTATCCTGGTGCTGGGATTCTGCAACATTCCCATCGTATATGTGAATGTAGTCCACATGCTGCGCAAAATCCCCCGGGATATGGAGTGGGCCGCCAGAGCCTGCGGATACTCCCAGCGCCAGGCTATGATAAAGATCAATCTGGTTTCCGCCGCTCCCGCCATCGCCGCAGGAAGCGTACTGGCTTTCCTCTCCGCTATCGACAACTTTTCCGTGCCGGCTTTCCTGGGAATCTCTTCCGGAATCCCGGTGCTCAGCACCTATATCTATGAAAACGCCATTGGATTCGGCCCCAACGCCTTTCCGCTGGCAGCGGCATTGTCCATGATCCTCTCCCTGATCGCGGTGGCCGGAACCTTGCTGGAAGGTTTCTTTGTCAAAAGAGGCGCGTCCTTAGACAGCATCAAGGAGGACTACTCCGTGCGGGTTTATTTTAAGAAATCCCTTCGGATTGTGCTGGAATGGGGAACCTTAGCCCTGCTTCTGGTTCTCAATATTATCCCCATGGTCTCCATGGTGGCCTCCTCCTTCTTAAAATCCTATGGACTGGACTTTGTTCCGAAAAATATGACCTTAAAGAACTTCGCCTTTGTGTTCCACAACCGGGGCGTTGTAAGCGCCATCCGCACCAGCCTGATCCTGGCGGCGGTTACCACCATCGTCTGTATTGTGGCCGGAACCGCCATCGCCTACGCCAAGCTGAGAAGGAAAAGCCGCGCTGCAGCCATCCTGGAAAAATGCGCCTCCTTAACCTACGCCATCCCCGGAATCGTCCTGGCCCTGTCCATGATTTTCCACTGGGTAGAGCCCATTCCCGGATTCAAGCCCGGCATTTATGGCACCATCAATATCCTGATCGTCGCCTATATTACCCGGTATCTGGTTCTCCAGATCAAGGGCAGCACCACCGCCCTTCTGACGGTAGACCCTGCTATGGAGGAAGCCTGCGCGGCCTCGGGAAGAGGCTTCTTTGCCCGCTGGTTTAAGATTCTCCTTCCCCTCTTAACGGGCCCCATTCTGTCCGGAGCATTTATGATCTTTGTTCCGTCCTTAACGGAGCTGACTCTGTCCTCTATGCTGGCTTCCGCAGGGACAAAAACCATCGGGCTGACCATTTTCAATTACCAGCAGGGCGGTGACTACAACCTGGCGGCGGCTATGTCCGTTCTGGTAACCATTCTGGTGGTGGCCGGATACTGCCTGGTCAACCGCAAAAAATTAACATCTTCACAAAGGGAGGTAACGGGCTATGAGCCTACATATACAGCAGGTAACAAAAAGCTTCAACAAAACCCAGGCCCTCAAGGAAATTAACCTGGAAATCAAGGATTCCGAGTTTATCGCCATCCTGGGCCCCTCCGGCTGCGGCAAAACCACTCTGCTGCGGATCGTAGGCGGCTTCATCGAACCTACAAGCGGCATAGTCCGCTTAAACGATCAGATTTATTCTGGGAACGGCCATATGGTTCCCGTGGAGCAGCGGGATCTGGGCATGGTCTTCCAGTCCTTCGCCCTCTGGCCCCACATGACGGTGCGCCAGCATGTGGAATTTCCCTTAAAAAGCCCCAGACATAAAGCCATGAGCCCCGAAGAGAAGGTCCTGGCCGTAGACCAGGCCATCAGCTGCACCGGCTTAAAGCCCTATGAGAACCGCCTGCCCGGCGAGCTGTCCGGAGGTCAGCGCCAGCGAGTCGCCCTGGCAAGGGCGATTGTAGGAAAGCCCTCTATCCTGCTGATGGACGAGCCTTTAAGCGCCCTGGACGCGGAGCTAAAAATCGAGATGCGCCGGGAGATTCAGAACATCCACAAGCTCACCGGCGCCACCATTCTCTATGTCACCCACGACCAGAGCGAGGCCCTGGCTATGGCGGACCGTATCATCATCATGAAGGACGGGGCTGTGGAGCAGGTGGGAACTCCCAGGGAGATCTATATGGATCCCCAGACCGTGTTCGCCGCCACTTTCGTCAGCCGCTGTAACCTGCTAAAAGGCGCATGGAACGGCGACTCTTTCCGGGTTGACCAGGAAAACATCCTGCTGCGCAATCCCATGATCCCGCCGGAATTCCGCTCCAAGGGCCTTTACCCGGTGCGGCCGGAACAGCTGTCCATTCATCCGGAAGGCGAGGGAATCCCCGGCGTCATCGCCAACAAGCAGTATAATGGCCGGGAAATCCACTACTCCATCCAGTACCACGATGAAATTCTCACCGTTTACGCAGGATGTCAGACGGAATATAATCCCGGCGACCATATCTCTCTTACATTAAGCGCATAAGCGAGGGACAAAACATGAAGATTTATTTTGACCTGCACACCCACACCACCGCCAGCGGACACGCCTTCAGCACCTTTAAGGAAAACCTGGAGGAAGCCGCCTCCAAGGGTTTGAGCGCCCTGGGCATGTCGGATCACGCTCCGGCTATGCCCGGCTCCGCCCAGGCCATCTACTTTACCAACTTCAAATGCTTCCGGCCTGAGGTTATGGGGGTGCGCATCTATACCGGCGTGGAAGCGAACATCATGGATTTTAAGGGGAATCTGGATCTGGACGAGGCGGTATTACAGAAGATGGATTATGTCATCGCCAGCCTGCATATGCCCTGTATCAAACCGGGAACCCCAAAGGAGAATACGGACGCCCTGATTGGGGCCATGGAGAATCCTTACGTGAAGATCATCGGCCACCCGGACGACGACCGCTACCCCCTGGAGTATGAGCGGCTGATTCCCGCCGCCTTAAAGCACAGGGTAGCCCTGGAGGTCAATAACTCCTCCTTCAACCCCCGCTCCGGCCGCCAGAACGCCGGGAAAAATGTGATGAAATGGCTGTCCATTGCCAAGGAATACCGCCTGCCGGTGATTCTGGGAAGCGACGCCCATATTTACTATGATGTGGGAGATATGACGGAAGCGGTGAAAATGCTAAAAGCGGCCGGGTATCCCCCGGAGCTGGTGCTGAACGCCAGAGAAGATGGAGTTCAATACGTATTGAACCGATGAAGGAAAGGGACAGTTGCCCTTTGGGCGAAAACAGAGTAAAATAATCTCATCCAACAAGAATGAGAGAGAGATTATGAGATTTTCCATAAAAGCAGCGATTTTTTCTAAAAAAATAAGGCCCTGGTTCCCGATCCTGGGTCTTTTTGCGTCCGCCCTTGCCTTACAGCTGGCGGCCCGTCTCCTTCCCGGCTTTGGCCAGTGGTACGCCGTTTCCGTCTACCCGCTGATCACCGGCAGCCTTGGGCGGCTTGCGGGGCTGTTCCCATTCTCCCTGTCGGAGCTGGGACTTTATATTCTGATCCTGCTGATTGTAATCAGCGCCTTCCGCTTCTGGCGCCGCCCCTGGATCCTTCTGCGGCGCGCCTGCCTTCTGGCATCGGCGCTGCTCTTTCTTTTTACCGCCAACTGCGGAGTCAACTACTACCGGCAGCCATTCTCCGCTTTAAGCGGCCTTAAAATCCGTCCCTCCACAAAGTAAGAGCTCTACGACCTGTGCTTTAGAATCGTTCTGGAAATCCAAAACTCCACCGGACAGCTAAAGGAGGAAGCCTCCGGCCAGTCCCTCATAGGACAGCAGGCGCGGGATCCCCTTCCCTCTTTTCGCCAGCTGAGGGACTGGGGCGAATCGGGCCGCCAGGCTCTTTCGGGGCTGGGCGAGGAATTTCCCGTTCTGAAAGGCTTTTATCCTGCGCCAAAGCCTCTTCTGATTTCCCGGATTCTCTCGGTCCAGCAGCTCTGCGGCGTCTACTCCCCCTTTACCGTGGAGGCCAACTACAGCCGGGAAATGCCGCTGTACAACATTCCCCATACCATCTGCCACGAGCTCTCCCATCTAAAGGGCTTCATGCGGGAAGACGAGGCCAATTTCATCGGCTATCTGGCCTGCATCCGCTCGGAGGATTCCTATTTTCGCTACAGCGGGTACCTGATGGGCTGGGTATACGCGGGCAATGCTCTGGCGAAGGCGGACCCGGAGGGCTTTCAGGCGCTCCGTTCCCAGCTGCCAGAGGAAGCCCTGGCCGATCTTTCCTATAACAATGCCTTCTGGGATTCCTTTGACACCCAGATCGCCGAGGCGGCTACCAAGGTCAACGATACGTATCTAAAGCTTCAGGATCAGAAGGACGGGGTGGAAAGCTACGGCCGGGTAGTGGATCTGATGCTGGCTTACGCCCGGACATCAGAGGATTCTTAAATTTCCCGGCAGGCTAACGTTTTTTCCACAGGATAACCGCGCCGATGGCAATTCCGGCAACCAGAAGCTCCAGAATCGCCGCCATGCCCAGAATCAGCGTTTGGGTCAGGGCGTTGACGCTCAGCGCCATTTCCTGGGACTTGGCGGCATTTACATCCTCTGTCCCCTCTTCCAGGCCGTAGGAATCCAGCTTCAGGGCCGCTCCCACCCGCTCTGTCATTTCCTCCAGCGCGCCCTCCTCAAAAATGCTCTGAAGACCGCATTCGTCAATGGCCGCCTGATAGGGATAGGATACTCCCATGGCCGACAGCTCCATATAGCAGTTCACCGCTCCCTGCCAGTCCGTCTGGGACTTAAGCCACAGCTGCATGGCCGGATAGGCGGAAGCCGCATAGCCGATATAATAAAGAGGCTGATGGTACAGATGGCCGATATCCACCCAGCTAAAGCACTGCCCGTCCTCATCGTTGACAAAATACCACTGGTCATACTGGGCGTTCAAATCTCCAAACAGCTGATTCATTTCCTCCAGCGTCAGATCCGGATTCTCATAAACCGTTGTCTCGAACTCGTCCAGCAGCGCTCCCACCACGATGGAATCCATCGTATTCCCCAGGTTCTGAAGCTGGGCGTCCTCGGCCAGATCCCCAAACAGCTCCTCCTTATAGTGCAGCATCAGAAGCTCCAGCCCCTGGGACTGAATCTCGCATACATCGACGCAGTTCGGCCGGTAGAGCCAGGGAACCTCTTCTTCCAAGGCCGCCGCGAAATGGCCGAACTCATGGGTCAGCGAAAAAAAGTCCTGAAAGCCATTTTCCCGTGTCAAAAACACGAAGGCGTCCCCATCATAGGGAAGCTCGATGGTAAAGCTGCCGCTGCGGCTGCCATTTTCCCCATCGGTTCCAATGTCATAAAGCTCCATTTCCCTCATATAGGAAAATGCCTCCCCCAGCTGCGGGTCCATATCCCCCACATATCGCTGCACGGTATCCAAAAGCGCTTCGGAATCCTGTGAAATGGCTTCCGACACATCCTGGCTCTGAGCGTACCAGCAGTCTTCCAGCAGAAGAAGGGCGCTCTCCTTTGCAGGCTCGTAGAGCCTCTTCGTATCCTCCGGCGTAAAATCCCGGCTGTAAAGCATCTGGTAGGCGTAATCGCTGTAGGAATCAAAGCCATTTTCCTCTGCGATCTTGGCGCGCACCTGAACCAGCTTAAGGTAAATCTCCCCCAGCCTCCGGTTGTTCTCCCGCTCTAAAGCCATATAAATATGGTAGTATTCCTCTCCATCCAGATCCGCCTCTTGAAGGGATTCGTAATCCCACTCCTTCCCCTCTACCTTCACCGTAAAGGATTGAGAAGCGAGACGGTTGTACTCCATCATCAGCTCCAGCTCCTCATCCATCAGCCGGGTCAGCTCCTGGGAGGCAGGCTCATAGCTTTGAACCGCCTGGGTAAGATCGTCCCCCATAAATGTTTTTAACTCTGAGCTGTCCGGAGCGGCCAAGGCTTTTTGCAGGCCGGCAAGCGTCATCTCCACTGCCTCCTGGGCCTGGCTGGCATCCTGCTCATACCGGGAGGCCAGCTGCTCATTTTCCAGGTCGGCGCTGTAGCGGATATCTGACATCGCCATCTGAGTGGCAATATAGTCCAGCTCCTCTAAAACCTGAACGTATGCTTCAATCGATGTAATTTCACGAACTGGCTGCTGTGAAGTTACAGGCTGACATGCCTCCTCCAGCTGGGCAGTCAGCTCCTCCAGCTTTGATAAATCAGTTTCCCCGTAAGGGCGCTGGCTGTAAGGCGTCCCGCTCTGCCCTCCAAGCACTGTCCCAGCCGCCCCAAAGGTCAGGGCCGCCGCAAGAAACAGAGCTGCGGCTTTCTTCCATTGATTCCGTCTTTTTGCTCGTTTCGCCACCGGTTTTTCCTCCCTTGGTATCATGGCTTTATTTTAGCACAAAAAGGGAAGCGCTCACAAGTGGGCTTTCTCCATTTTCTGAAGAGCCCTGCGCAGAATCCCCCAGGAGAACACCGCCGCCACAGCCTCCGTAATCCAGAAGGCATGCCATACGCCTGCCGCTCCCGCCAGACGGCTAAGCAAAAATGCCGCCGGAATAATAATTACAATATAGCGCAGCAAAGAGATCGCAAAGGAGGGACTCCCCATGCCCAGCCCCTCCAGGGCTCCGGAAAAAGTAACGGAGACAGCGGAAACGATAAATCCGGCGCTGATAATCCGCAGAGCCTGGGCTCCCATCTGGACAGTCTGTGCATTGGAAGTGAAAAGCCCCATTAGCCGGTCCGGAACCGTCAGACAGAGAACCGTTCCCACCACCATAATAAGGGCGCTCATCCACAGAGCGGTGCCGCAGATTTTCCTCACCCGGCGAATCTCTCCCGCTCCGTAGTTGTATCCCACCAAGGGCCGCATTCCCTGAACGATTCCGCTGGCCGGCAGGTAAAGAAAGGTCTGAAGCTTATAATAAATCCCAAGCACCAGCACATAGCTCTCTGAAAACGCCGACAGCACCGCGTTCAGAGCGGAAATCAGTATCGATGGCAGGGCAAGGCTTAGGGAAGCCGGGATTCCTACCGCATACAGGCGGCGGATCATAAAGGAATCCGGCGCGAAATTTTTCAAGCGGATATGCACCGGAATCGGCTGAATTTTGCAGATCAGCAGGTACAGCGTCAAGGTTAAAGTCTGGCCCAGCCCGGTGGCCAGGGCCGCTCCCTCGATCCCCATAGCAGGAACAGGGCCCAGGCCAAAAATCATAATCGGGTCCAGGATAATATTGCCAATACAGCCCGCCATCAGGCAGAACATGGTAGAGCCCATCCGGCCAACTGCCTGGAAAATCTTCTCATAGGCCAGCCCCAGGGCCACAATAATAGAAAATCCAAATACGATCCGGCTGTAGCGCATGCTCAGATCGATCAGGTTCTGATCCGAGGTAAACATCCGCAGAAATGCCGGCATAAGGGCAATACAGCCCACTGTCATCACCGCCCCGTGAATCACGCTCATTAAAATTCCCTGAGCAGCCGCCCGGTCCGTCTTCTTCTGATCCTGGGCTCCCAGGTAGAAGGAAATCACCGCGTTAATTCCGATCCCATAGCCGATGGTCACCGCGCTTACCAGGTTCTGTACCGGATAAACCAGGGATAGAGCCGTCATAGCGTCCTCGCTGATTTTCGCCACAAAATAGCTGTCCACGATGTTGTACAGGGAATTTACCAGCATGGAAATTACCATGGGAAGGGACATGGACAGCAGCAGGTTTAAAATTGGTTTCTCTTTCATGTAGGTCTGGTCCATTATTTTTCTCCTCTCGTCTGTATTTTTCCGCCAAATCTTCTCTAAACTTACAGGGACTATACGGGCATGACAGCCCCCTTGACTGGATTTACGCACAAAAAACGCCACCCAACTGCCGGTTTCATCCGGTAATTGTGTGGCGAAAAATGGAAGCCTCCAGAAAAGTCCACATCTGTGAAGATTTTGGAGCTTCATTATAGCATCTTAAGCGCAGGGTGTCAAATGGGAACCTGAAATTGTTCTAAAAGCTTATTCCACTGCTGATCGCTTAATTTTGCCGCGTACCTTCGGACTTTCTCCGGGTTCATGCCATCTTTTAACATCTCTTCCGCCATTTCAATCTGACCCTCAGCCCTTTCCTCTTCCAACTCCTTCTTTAATACTTCCCACATATCGATCCACTCCTTTCCTTGTTCTGCCGCGTTTTTAAAGGTTTTCTGCAGGCGCGCCTTAGTGCCTGTAATAACTGCCGCCGTGTAGGCTGTTTCAAGGCTTACGTTTTTAAACGTTTCCGGCATATTGCGCCTACCGCTCTGATAAAGCTTATGAATTAATTGAAATAGCTGTGAAACATCCCTGTTTTGGAAAGGGTATTCCGTCAAGCCGTTTGCGCATACAAGACAGGCTGGGGCATAGCTCTGAAAATAAAGCGGCTTCTCGGGAGAGCCGAAATCCATCATATCCGCCAGCGTCCAAGGGCCGTCCCACTCTTTCTCTCCCCAATAGAGCACTGCCGTGTAGCAGGGGATCAGCCGGTCGTCCTTTTTCAGCCCAGACAGGAACTCATCCCGATCTCCCCAAGCTTTCTCCCGGTGATTTCTCCGGCTGATTTCCTCTGCCTGCCTCAGGTAGCTTAAAGAGTCGTAGATCATCGTCCTTAGCGGCATTGCATAGTGGATATGCTGCTGATGCTCCATCCCCAGAATGCGGTAGCAGGTTCCGTCTCCGGAAAATTTAACCACATCTCTTGTCCGTTTCAGCGTCGCTTGAAATTTCTCGCTTAAAATACTGGCCGAAACATTTGTATCCAGTTCCCGCAGCTGTTCAGGCCTGACGAACCGCTCCCCCTTAAACAAACAGCTGTTGAACAGATCCGCAAAGCGTTCATTGTCCCTGAAAAAAGCCTGAATCTGGACGTCAGGGGATGAATTGTTTAAATTGATTGCTGTTTTGTGTTTTTGACTGTGCTTTGCCGGCGCATTACCCATACGCACTTCTCCCTTCATCATACAGTATTTTTTTCTTTCTGTAAATGTCTGTCTGGTATGGTTCCGGAATCATAGAAATGTGAATCGAACCTGAAATGATTGACAGATGCCTTACGGCCTAGAAAGCTTTGAATTTTTGGTGTTTTTATCTTATCACAAGGGGGAGAACAAAGCAAGCTTTTTCTCCCCCCTTGTGATGATTCAATTTAGTATCCTAACTCCTCGTCGATCAGCACAACCTCCGCCTCACAGGAGGTCATCTTCTCCCACAAAATCAGCATCCCACGGCACATCCGGTCCGGGCTCTTGCAGTCCTGGCAGCTGCCGGTAACGGCGCAGGGCGTCTTGCGCTTCAGCCGCAGGGCATTTTTCGGAGAAGCCACGTTTCTGGCCCGGAAAATGGCATCTTCCAGGGTATCGGCTAATTTATTCTTCCCGATCACATAGTAAACCTTCTTGTGCCCGAAGAGCATCGAGGCCAGGCGGTTTCCCGTTCCGTCGATATTCACCAGCTCCCCAGTTTTGGACAGGGCGTTGGATGAGCAGATGTAAACGTCCGTCGTCATCGCCTGCATGCGCATTTCATCCGCCGTAGTCCCCTCTGCCGGGTGCCAATGGCTGACTACCTGATTGTGGGTTCCCAGGCTTTCATAAAGCCCCATATCCTCCGCCGTCACGGAACCGCCAAAGCCCACGCTTACTCCGTCAATCTCCCGGTTCAGGTAATCCGCTGCCTCCTTTGCGGTGGCAAAGCAGCTGACCTGGTAGCCGCGTTTCTCCAGCTGTGCGCGAATCTCATCGTAATTCATTCATTTTCCTCCTGATCTTATTAAAATTGTGAATCGATTTCATACAGTTCGATATATGAGGTTAATACATATCCAATCATTCCATCATAAGACACATGGTAAAAATCTGGCCAAGCACTGTTGTCCATTGCTGGAACAATCATTACATCTGTACCCAGCGGAAGCCGGCAAATTTCTTCCTCATCTGTGCTGGGATAGGAATATAGCGCAATGCTCTCCTGGCAATTTACGACTATTCCGTGAACCGAGTTCCATATCTGGGGTTCAAGGGGGTCTATGCATGAACTTTCAATATAGCCTGTCATCCCTTGGTATGATACCTGAAAATATCCGGTATCCGGAAAATATTGCTCAAACAAAACGCCTTCGCAATATGGAACCCAGGCAATTCTCTCTGCATTTGAATCGGGAGCTGCATATAGAGGTGTACTAGGAGCCTCAATCACATACAGCGAACTGAGCCCGCTTTCCATCTGCACCCCTCCAATCTCCGTCGAAGTAATTCCCCCTTCCAATTCCGCCTGGGTTTCCACAGCCACATCTTCCACATTCCCGTGTTTCTCAGCCTGTCCGGTACTTTTGCCTGAACCGCTTAAATAGGTTGTAAAATTTTCCTCCGTCACTCCCACCATATTGTAGCGGATCGCCCGGCTGGTCACTGCCTCTACTTCTTCCATGCCTTCCGGGTTCTCAACTATCACAGGATCTTCATGCCCCATCTGCTCTGTCATTGTCAGGGAAGAGCCGTCAAATTTATATAAGGTCAGCAAGACGCCCATCTGGTACATTCCGCCGATGACGATGTTTTCCTCCGGCAAAAACTGTTGGTCATCTGGGGCAAGAGGCTCATAATGCATTTCCCCTCCATCGTACCAGCAAAAATAGGCGTATGTATCTGCATCACTTCCTCCCGGCACAAAGACATTCATCTCATAGATTCCATCCCCATTTAAATCAAAAACTGCAAATTCAGTTGGCCTTGTGTCTGTGTCTGCGGGCTGGAACAGGGCATCCTCAGTCAGCGCCTGGCGGTACAGGGCTATGGCCTGGCGGTTATCCTCATTGTCATACAGAACCTCTGAGGCAGCCTCCTGACCTGCGGCAGAGGCTTCGCTCTCCGCGCTCGTTTCTTCAAGGCTGCCCTGGCTCTCTATAATCCCCTCTTCTCTCGTCTCTTCTGCCGTCACATCCGCCTCAGCTACATAGGCCTCCGGCTCCGGAAGTACCTGGGAAGCGACAAACGCTCCCCCTCCCGTTGCGATCACAGCTCCAGCTCCTACAGCGGCAATTTTCACCCCGATTCCCATGCTACCGACGATGGCTCCCAGTTTGGCTCCAATCCCGGCGGAGATTCCGGCTGCCGCAGCGCCCGTTCCCGCCGCGGCTGCGCCTACTCCTGCTGCAGCAGTTCCCGTTACAGCTGTTCCCGCTGCCGCAGTCCCTGTTCCTGTAACAGCCGTTCCCGCTGCCGCTTCACCCGCCGCAGCGGAAGCGCCAGACATTCCTTCCCCAGCGGCAGCTGAACCAGGGGCCTTCTCCGCTTTTGCTGCCGTCTTCGCGGCAGCGGCGGCTGCCCCTGCTCCGGCGCCAATTTCCACGGCGGCATAAACCTCTTCCCGGAAAGCCAATGCCACAAGTACGGAAATGGGAATGATATTGAGCTCGATTCCCAGCTTTCGGAAATCCTCTCTCCTGGCAAGTAGCTTCTTTCTGCCCTGGTAAAGCCGCGACTTAATCGTATTCTCCGAAATTCCTAAGCTGGCCGCCATTTCCCGGATGGTCACCTTCTGGCCATAGACCATCCACAAGGCGTCTCTCTGGTCTTCCGGCAATTCCTCCATAACCTGAAGGACAATTCCTGATACTGCCTTGCGGTCCGCGACGATCTCCGGCTCCGCCTCCTGCCTCTCATCCCGAAATTCTGGGATATTTCCTTCTTCATCCGCCAGCTCGGAAAACAGCTGAGGCCGCTTTTTCATATTGTGGCGGATAGCTGTGTTGGCGGCAATGCGGTTAATCCACGCCTGAACCTTATCCTCCTGAGTCAGCTGCCCGATAGATTGGTAAACGCGAAGATAGGTTTCCTGCAGAATGTCCTCATAATCCCCGCTTACGTCGCAGTAGCGCTTGATCACTGCCAGGGCCACCCGCTTCGTCTTTTCATAAAGAACCTGGAACGCCTCATCGTCGTGAGCTTTCGCCCCTTTTACAGCATTTAACAGATCGTTCATAAAAAAATCCCCCTTCTATTCTTCCTTCTAATGGTATAGATACCGGAGATTTAAAAAAGGTTTTCTTTTGTTCTATTATAACTGTTTTTTTATTTTCGGACAATCATACTAATTATAAAATTCATAAAACTCTTTGAGTAACTGACAGATATAAATTGCCATAAAAAACGCCGCACACTGCCAACTCTTCCGGCAATGTGCGGCTTAAGGTTTCTATCTCTTTTGGTTATACTCGTCCACTACAACCCGAAGCTGATGAACCGCTTCAAAATCAATATCAAGGGGTAAGGAGCACCCCGGCGCAAAAATCAGGCGGTTATCACCGCACTCTGCGGCGGCCTGCTCCAGGCGTTGTGCAAAGCGCTCTTTTACCTCGGATCTGCTTCCATAATAATCAAGGAACTGATCCGTTCCGGTTACCAGCACCTTATCCGTCAGCGCCCGCACCTTAGCAACTGTAGCTCGCTCTTCCTGCAAAACATTATGGGGCACGTTCTCCCAGCTGAAGGCCTGAACCGGATACTCATTAAACTGCTTAAGGAAGAAATTCTTCTCCCCGTGAATATGGATCATATTAAACCAGGTCCGATCCTTCACATGCTCCATCAGCCGCATATCAAAGGGGCGGCAGAAACGCTCGAATTCAGCCTCTGAAAGAATATCCGAATTACTATAGCGATTCGCGAAAAAGAAGCCGTCCGCCCCGGCCGCAATATAGGCGTCCACCAGCTGAAGCTCTGTCTGCACGAATGCCTTCAGCATAGCCTCCACCGCATCCGGATAATTGTCCATATAATACCGCGCTTTCGCAATACCTCCGCAAAATTCCGGTATCGTATGTGCCGGAAGGAAAATGGTCGGCAGAATCGGTACGCTTCCCTGGTAATGGTCTCTCAGAGCTTTTACAACCGCCACTTCTCTCTGATACACCGGATTTTCCGCCACATTCAACACCGGAAAACGTTTAAAATCCTCCGGGCTGTTCAAAAGATAGCTGTTAAAATGCATGATCTGCTTGGTATGAAGCTTCTCCTGAGGAATATTCTCTGACAAATAGGTAATGTCAGAGCCATGGGCCTCCTGATTATACACGCCGTTTTCCATAATCTTGATAAAATCCCAGCGGCTGTAATCCGTCAGCTCAATAATTCTGGAGGAAAATGCTTTCGCGTCTTTGCGGTCCACCTCCGGCGTATGCATCCATCCGCAGGCTCCTATATTTGCCACCCTGGGCTTCTCAAGCATTTCACGAATCCGTTCTGCAGCAGTCATATCAATCACCCTTCCTTCTTCTCTCGTCAAATGAGTAGGTCGGATTCAGCGTTAAGCCCCGTCCGCCGGAAACTTCAATGGAAACACCCGTCATAAATGTAGAACCATTTCCGCAAAGGAAAACGATTGGCTTCGCCACCTCTTCTGTGCGGCCTGCCCTCTGCATAATCGTGCCCTCGCAGATGTGCTTCATGTTATCCTCGGTCGTATGCTCCGTGTTAAACTCCGTCATGGTATATCCCGGCATCACGCAGTTAACCCGTACATTGTAAGCTGCGTACTCGCCTCCCATGGTAATGGTCAGCATGTTGGTGGCGGCCTTAAGGGGGCCATAAAGAGTAGCCTTTCCAACGGTAGGGCATCTGCCTCCCAGGGAACTAATGTTGACGATCGAGCCGCCTCCGCATTTCTTCATAGCGCGAAACGCTGCCTGGCAACCGAATACAGCGGCCTTAAAGCATACGCCATAGATACGCTCTAACAGCTCATCCGAGTATTCCTCTTCATCGTCTCCCTTAGTCAGCTGAGCTCCCACGTTATTTACCCAGCAGTCGATCCGGCCGAAACGTTCCTCAACATGCGCTCCAAAATCATATGCGGCCTTTTCGTTGGACATATCCACCGCCTCATAGTAGACCTCCCCATACTGCGACAGCATCTCGCCAGCCTTCTGAATATCCGCCGCGGTTCTGGAGCAAATCGCTACCTTCGCGCCTTCCTGAAGCAGCTGTCTGGCCGTCTCAAGTCCGATTCCTTTGCTGGCTCCTGTTACCACCGCAACCTTCCCTTTTAATCCCAGATCCATATCATAACCTCCTTGAAAAAACTTTTAATTATACTTTCACTCACTTTGGCTGCCGCTGGCAAAGACGGCTGCTTAGTTTTGTGTAGCAGTTCATTGCATTATCATAAAGGAACATCCTTGCCGCCTTTCTTGCCCGTGCAGCCGTCATGTACTGGTTTTCCACCAGACCATTCAAAAGTCCTGTCAGCTGTATACGAAACCAGTCGTGAGCGAACCACCAGACCTCCGGGAACATAACGCCGTCGCTGCCATACATCACTTTTGACAGCGGAGCTCTTTCCAACAGCGCCGCCATCCGCTCCCTTCCCTTTACACCTGCCAAATAGAACATTGCCGAAAAATCCGTGTACACATTTTCAAATTGCGATACCAAAAAGCTGGTATCCTCCTCATGTGGGTGTCCGCCGTGAAGCAATACAATTTTCACCCGATTAAGTACTCTTTTATCCTTTAAAAAAGGCACCATATGAATGGGACTGAGGGTTTTAAAATCAATCCGGCTTCCTCCCCCTTCTCCGGTATGAAATTGAATCGGGATATCGCACTCCGCCGCGATTTCACAGCTCTCCAGAATCAAAAAATGATTTAAGACCTTCTCATCCTCCTGCCGGGCCTTTCCCCCGAGGATTCTCTCATAAGCGCCCTCTGCCTGAGCCCGTTCCGGAAGGGAGATCCCTAATCCTCCCCCATATGCCGCGCAGGATTTTATAGCAATGGCCTGCTCCTTCTCGATCTGGTCCCACAGCCCATCGCGAAAGAGATTTATAAATGTCTCAAAGGACAGCTGCTCCTGAAACAGCGGTTCCGCCGCGCGTTCAATTCTTACAATATTGCTGCACTTTTCCTTCGGGACCGAGCGATGGAAGTATTCTATTTCTTCCTCCGTATAAACATTTCCGCCCAGTGGGCTTCCAATCTCCAGACAATACATCGCCACATTCTGGCCTTCAATCAGAGAACGAAAATAAGCGGCCGGATCTTCGCTGTAACGCCGGTTTCGCTCTTCCTCAATCGCAAGATCCGAAGCCCATTCCGGCATCCCAAAACGCCGGCGAAGGGCCTCCAGCACCATGCCGTAAAACACGGTTGTCCTGGATAGTTCCTCTTGTCTTGGCCCCGGAATATAACCTCCGCTTAAATTGCCAAAAAGAGGCGCCCTGTGCGGATGAATCCGGTGTACATGGGTATCGATCGCCGGCAGCGACATCATTTCTTCCAAACTCAGCATTTTTACCTACTTCCTTTTCTGCTACAGAGACCCGTTATAACGCTTCACTGCCTGGGCGATTTCATACGGGCCATCATGAATCTGAATTTCAAAGTACAGATCCTTCTGTTCAAACGGCTCCAAATAAACCAGATGATTTTCCTCCCGCTCCCTATCCCTGCCCCAGGTCCTGCAGTTACACGGCTCCACGCCAAGAACATAATTGCTTCTCTGAAGGCATTTCCAGAGATTCAATTGATCCAGCTGGCGGGCATCAAATTTTATCGTTGTCCCCAGACCCAGCTTCTCGTTTACAATCGCGGCATAGGCAAATCCATTCTCATCCGCCCCCATCGTATGGTTATACGCTCTGGCTTTATAGCCATCGTCCGGCCTTGTAATAACCCCGATCTTATCTTCACTCTCCGCCGCCCATTCAGATGTCGGGAAGCGCTTATCATAAGTCAGATACAGCTTTGTGCCTTCATCCAACAGCGGGTAGCCAAAATTTATGTGATACACAATCATAAACGGACTCTTTACAAACCCCAGATTCTCAACCTGATCGTGTACCCGGACAATGTTTTCCCCCATCTTAACCCGAATATTTCTGGTCAGGCACAGATTCTCCCCAAAGGGTCTTGCCTGATAAATTTTCGCAGTATAAGAAATCCAATAGTCGTCTCCTTCCCAGTAAGTTTGACAGCTCACCTCTTCCGACGGGAGATTCGATATGGGGCCGTGAAGCTCCAGCTTCTCATCCTGATCCTTACAAGGTACGCCAGCCGTGTTCATCCCGCAGGTAGCGAACATTCCGCCTGAAAAATTGTTATTCCACTCGTAATCCCCCGGACGCTTATAATAGGGGGAGGACACGTTTAAATTTGACAGCCAGCACAGGGAACTCCCCTTATAAGTCATCGATGACAGGTCGGAGGCTCTGTCGCATATAACGGTAAATGCCAGCCCGGAACCATTCCAGATATCAACTGCTTTCACATTATCTTTTTTCCCTTCCTGCATAATATACCGTTTTGCTCCCGCAATCTGGCCCATATGGCCCACCCGCTCAAACCATTCTTTTTTGGTTAAATTTTGGAACGCCATTTTCTGCTCCTTTTTCGCTGTCTTAGCAGCTTCAAGTGTTTCAAATTTCATTATGTAACTATTTACTTCATTTGTTCATATTATATCTAATTTATTACTTAATGTCAACATGTATGTATGCTATATTTTCAACTTTTCTGGCATTTTTACACAAAAAAAGCGGCTTTCGCAGCTGCGAAAACCACTCGTCCTGTTCATTTCATCCTAGGCCATATACTTTAGGGAAACCTGATCCCCCCTATAGCGGGTAACCGAATAATAAACAGGCTGATCCCCGGCCTTTCCTACATCCATAATGCACAAAAGCGATGCCCTTGTACGGTTGATCTGAAGAAGTTCCAGGTCAAACTTACTGGCCAAAGTCGCATTTACCTTCGTATCTCTGCTGTCAACCTCCACGCCATAGTGAAGCTTCAGAAAGTCCGGCAGCGTAATCGAGCGGAATTCCCCCTCCAGTACTTGTCCAAATTGGCTTCTGGAAAGATAGGTAGCCGTATAAGCAACCGGGGTCTCCCCCGCAAGCCACATACGCTTTAAGTAAATCAAGCTCTCCTTTGCATCCAGCTTAAGCTTCATATTCACTTCCTCTACCGCATCCAGCACGCACAAATCCAAAATCTCTATGCTGCATTCCCTGCCTGTCTGCTCGATGCTCCGTTTCAAATCCTCTACCCCTATGCATACCGGCAGCTCAATCTTAGGCTGAGCCACAAAGGTTCCGCTTTTCTTTTTCCGAATCAGCACCCCTTCCGAAACCAGCTCATTGAGCGCCTGTCTCACCGTGGGACGGCTGATTTCCAGGTTATCGCAAAATTCTGTTTCGGTTGGCAACGGATCTCCTTCCTTTAATTTCCCAGACGATAAATCATTTAAAATCATTCGTTTGATCTGGTAATACAGCGGGATCGGGATATCCTTATTAAGCCGGTACTTATCTTCCCTTAAATCCAATTCGCTATACCTCCGTTTTTCTTGATGATATAATATCATTATATTATCATCCCCCGCTGCACACAATCTTTTTTTTGAAAATAGAGCGTTTTTCTAATTGCAGCCTCTACTCTACCAAACCTCCGAAGTACGCTTTTTGTACCTGGTCGGATTCCAGCAGCGCCTGCGCGGTATCATGAAGAACCACTTTCCCGGTCTCCAGCACATATGCTTTATGGGAGTGCTTTAAAGCCACCTTCGCATTCTGTTCTACCAGAAGGATCGTCGTCCCCATCTGATTAATCTTTTGAATTTCAGCGAAAATCTCATTAATAATTAAAGGCGCAAGTCCCAATGAAGGCTCGTCCAAAAGCAGCAGCTTCGGTTTGCCCATAATCGCCCTGCCTAAAGCGAGCATCTGCTGTTCGCCTCCGGAAAGGGTACCCGCCACCTGAGCCTCCCTGGATTTAAGCTTAGGGAAAAGCTCATATACCGTTTTAAGGCTTTCCTGTTTTTCCGCTTCTGGCCTCAAATACGCTCCCATCATCAAATTGTCTTTAACCGTAAACTCCGGAAAAATCTGACGTCCCTCCGGCGACAGAATGATTCCGTTTTTTACCATAACCCCCGTATCCTTATTGGTAATATCCTGATCCTTAAATAAAATCTTTCCCTGATCGCAGTGCTTCAGTCCCATAATCGTGCGCATGATTGTGCTTTTCCCCGCTCCGTTTGCCCCGATCAGGGTCACAATTTCTCCCTCTTCAATCTCAATGTTGATATTGCTGAGGGCCTTGATTTTTCCATAAGATACGGAAACATTCTCCAGCTTTAAAATAGCCATGGTATCAATCCTTTCCAAGATATGCTTCTATAACAGCCGGATTTGCCTTCACCTCTTCCGGTGTTCCGCTGCCAATCAGGCGGCCGTTATCCAGCACATAAATACGCTCGCAGATATTCATGACAAACTTCATATCGTGCTCGATGAGAAGAATTGTGTAGCCCATTTGTTTTAAGCGGTATACCGTCTGCCGCAGGGCTTCTGTTTCGCTTTCATTCATGCCTGCCGCCGGCTCGTCCAAAAGCAGCAGCTTGGGATCGCTGGCCAGCGCCCTGGCGATTTCAAGATCTCTCTGGGGGCCATAAGGCAGAGCTGTGGACATTTCATACTTTAAATGCTCCATTCCAAACAATTTTAACAGCTCTATGGCTTTCTCCTCACAGCGCTTTTCCTCTTCCCTTTTGGATTTTGTATTAAAAATTGCCGTTAGAATGTTTGTTTTTGTCCTCGTATGCATACCCACGATTACATTGTCAAGCACCGTCATCTTCGGAAAGAGTTTAATATTCTGGAAGGTTCTGGCAAATCCCAGCTCGGTGATTTTATAGGGCTTCCAGCCTGTAATATCCTTTCCCAGCATCTCCACCGTTCCTTCCGATGGATGATAAACGCCGGTAATACAGTTAAACAGTGTGGTTTTTCCGGCTCCATTCGGGCCGATAATCCCTACAATCTC
Source organism: uncultured Enterocloster sp. (assembly GCA_944383785.1). GTDB lineage: Bacteria > Bacillota > Clostridia > Lachnospirales > Lachnospiraceae > Enterocloster. The sequence goes on from CALWQV010000002.1 coordinate 58,261, forward strand.
CCCTTCTTCCACGCACATATTGACATTTTCCAGCGCCACAAGTCCGCTGAATCTCTGTGTAAGATTTTTTACATTCAGAACAGTACTCATTTCTTTTTCCCATCCTTTTTACTTAATCCCATTCGCTGCGCCAGATATTTAAAGTTAACGGAACCGAAAAGTCCCTGAGGCCGCACCAGCATCAATGCCACCAGAAGTACGCCGTATATTAACTGCCGGTAAATGGACAGACCGCGCAGAAGCTCCGGAATCACCGTCAAAACAATGGCGCCGATAAATGAACCAAAGGCGCTGCCCAGACCGCCGAAGATAACCATAAGAAGCATCTCATTTGACTTCACGCTGGAAAAGTTCGTAGGGTCAATATAACCTGTGTATTGGGCATAGAAAGCTCCTGCCAGGCCAGCCAGCATGGAAGCGATCACAAATACCATCACCTTATACTTAAATACATTGATTCCCATTGCGCTGGCGGCCAGCTCATCGTCCCGGATCGCCATAATCGCGTTTCCAATGCGGGAATTCATCAGATTCTTCACAACCAAATAGGCGATCACAACCATAATAACTGCCAAAAAGTACAGCTGCTGCTGTGATTTAATCGCAAAGCCAAAAAAGGTGGGTTTTTTGATTGCCATAATTCCCAGAGGACCTCTGGTCACGCTCATCCAGTTCAGCTCGACAATACGGATAATTTCACAGAATACCATCGTTACAATGGTGAAATAATAGCCTTTTAAACGCAGTACCGGAAGCCCCAGAAGCACTCCGAAAACACCTGCTAACAAAATCGCCGCCAGGAAGGATACCTCCGCTCCCATGGAGGTTCTGGTGACCACCAGGGCAGCTGCATATGCGCCGATTCCAAAGAATGCCGAATGTCCGAAAGATACCTGTCCTAACATTCCGCTGAGCAGATTGAGGGAAAGGGACAGTACCACATACATCAGCGCAATGGTGGCAATCCGGATTACATACTGCGAGGTAAAAACAAAGGGAAATGCCGCCACCACGAGAACAACCAGTACAAGCAAGGGCTTTTTATATTTCAGAATAAATTCACTAAAACGCTCAATCATAATCTCGATCCCTTCCTTCGTTTATACCTTATTAATCTGCTTCTTACCAAATAATCCGGTGGGCCTAAATAAGAGCACTACAATCAGCACGGAAAAAGCGATGGCGTCCCTGTACCCTGAACTGATGAACCCTGCTACCAGCGTCTCCAGCACTCCCATGCAAAGCCCGCCGATTACGGCTCCGGGCAAAACTCCTACGCCTCCCAGAATCGCGGACGCAAAAATTTTCATACCAATCATGGAGCCCATGGTGACATCAATGGTTTGGTAATACATTCCCACCAAAGTACCGGAAATACAGGCCAATATGCCCGCGATTACAAATGTCATCGCAATAATCTGGTTGGTATTAATCCCCATCAGCTTTGCCGCTTCCATATTCTGAGCCGTACTGCGCATGGCTTTTCCCAGCTTAGTCTTATATACTACAACCGAGAGAATCAGCATCAAAATGCACGCAACGGTCAGGATAATAACCTGCGTATAACTGATCACAGCTCCCCCTACTGTAAATCTTCCAAAGTCCAGCTTATTAGGGAAGGATTTCGACTCGCTTCCAAAACAAATCATAATCAGGTTGTCCATCACCATGGACATTCCCAGAGTCGTAATCAAAGCTGAAAGTTTCGGCGCACCCTGCTTTCTCAGCCTGCGCAGGGCGAAACGCTCCAGGGCAAAACCCGCCAGTCCTGTCAGGAGGATACTGCCCCCAAAAGAGAGCCAAAAGTTTCCGGTCGCCAGGTAGAGCATTAACGACAGATATGCGCCCAGCATATACAGCGAACCATTGGCAAAGTTCGTCAGCTCCAGCACGCCGAATACCATGGTAAATCCGATTGCCACCAGAGCATAGGTGCTGCCGATTGTAATTCCATTAACGATCTGCTGCAATAACATAGCGTTCCTCTTTCCTTATATCCGGAAAGGACGCTGCCGCCTTTTTTGAAGGTTTTTCGGCAGCGTCCTCCCTTGTCGATCTGTTGGTCCTATTCGTTAATTCTTGTAAAGGTTCCGTTTCCAATCTCAAATGCATAAATACCCTTCAGCATTTCCTTATTTTCATTGAAGGACATATTATATCCGGAAATACCGTTGAATTCCCGCAGAGATCCGATTTCCTGTCTTAAAGCTTCGCTGTCCGTTCCCACTTTCTCAATAGCGTTCAGCAGAATATTGGTCGCATCGTAAGCGGAGGCTGCGAACCCATCCGGAATCTCTCCGTATTTTTCCTGGAATTCCTTGATAAAGAATTTCGTCTCATCGTTTACATCCGGTGCGTCAACGCTCTCTTCTGAGAAATAAGGAATGGAGCTAAGAACAATCGCGCCGTCCGCCTGATCTCCTACAATCTCAAGAAGCTCTTTCTTCAGGCACATACCAGGACCTACCAACTGAGCCTCGATATTCAGATTCTTTGCCTGAATAAAGATCTGAGCCGCCTCATTATAAGCGGCGGAAGCATAAATAATCTCCGCGCCGGCTTCCTTCACCTTTGACAACATAGGAGAGAAGTCCTTTGTAGAGCCTGTTACGTAAGATTCCATAGCCACCACCTCGCCGCCAAGCTCCTCCCATTTTTCCTTAAACAGGTCAGACGCCAAAACGCCCTGGTCGGTGTTCTGATAAATAATCGCCAGCTTTTTAGGCCCTGTCACTTTCGCCAGTTCCTCCGCAAACAGCGGTCCCTCATATTTCTGGCTGATCACACAGGAAAACATGAAGTCGCCCATGGCCGGGAAATCAACGTGGGACGCGTTGGGACTGAGCAGAAGCATCTGAGCCTCTTCAAAAATCGGAGCCGCAGCCATAGCGCAGGAGGAGGAATAGCTTCCCAATCCGGCGATTACGGAAGGATCCGCCACAATCTTATTCGCCACATTCACTGCCTCCGTCGCATCCCCCTTATCATCATGAAACTCTGCCACATAAGAGGTGCCATGCTCCTCATTGTAAAGATCCAATGCCAGTTCAGAGCCTCTCTGCAGCATCAAACCATACTGCATCTGGTCGCCGGTCAGCGGGAAGAAATAGGCCAGTTTATTTTTTCCGCTGTCCTCAGACGTCTCCGCCGCCTCACCGCCTTCCTCCGAAGCGGACTCGGAAGTATCTGCCGCTCCTGCACCAGACGCTTCCGTAGCAGCGCTGCTCTCCCCCGCGCCAGTTGCACCACATCCGGACAGAACCCCTGCCAGCATGGACATTCCAATTACTGCGCTTACCAGTTTCCTACACGTTTTTCTCATTCTCGTTTCTCCCTTCTTTATGAATTATAAAATGCGCTTTGACAGATACCTTGATCTCCGATATTCTGTCGTTATGTTATACTATACTATCTTTATGACATTTTGTCTACTACTTTTTATATATTTTTTTATATTTCCACCTTCTTTTTCAATTAAATATGGCTATTTCTCTTGGTATTTTCGTACTTTTTATTATACAGGCACAGCACATTCTACATAAAAAGCAAAATTCATAATGTAACCTTTATAATACCCGCTGCCTCTGTACGCCGCGCGCAAAAAAAGAAACCGCCAGGGCCTTCTTTCTTCGCCCTGGCGGTTTCCCGCACAGATATACATATATTTAATGGCTCAACAAATTCGTCATACTCTTCAGGCTCACTCCCAGCGTCGAGGTATTATGTAGCAGCGCCGAGGCGGAGGGCGTCAGCACCCCTGCCAGCCCCAAAAGGATCAGTCCTAAATTAAAGCTGATGACGAAGCGGTAATTGCCGTTGATCCGTTTCATCAGGCCATTACTAATAGCTTTTAAGGTCACCAGCTGCAGCAGATCATCCTGGGAAATGGTTATATCCGCGATCTCTCTGGCGATTTGCGCCCCCTCGCTGATGGCGATGCCTACATCCGCAGCCGAAAGAGCCGGTGAATCGTTGATGCCATCCCCGATCATGATCACCTTCCTGCCAGCTCGTTTCTCCTTTTCCACAAATCCGGCCTTGTCCTCCGGAAGCACCTCTGAATAGTACTCGTCCACGCCAACCTGCCTGGCAATGGCCCTGGCCGTCCGTTTACTGTCTCCGGTCATCATCACCACCTTGGAAATGCCAAGCTCCTTTAAGCTTCGGATTACCTGGGGCGCCTCTTCCCGAAGGGGATCCTGGATGCAGATCACCGCCGCCAGCACCCCGCCGATGGCCAGATACAAGTGAGAATATTCCTCCGGCAGCTGCTCAAACACTTCCCTGCCGCTTTCCGGCACCACGCATTTTTCATCCTCAAAGACAAAATGACAGCTTCCGATCACCACCCGCTCTTCGCCGATATAACTGGCGATTCCATGGGCTACAATATAATCTACCTTAGAATGCATTTCCTCGTGTACCAGATGGCGGCGCACCGACTCGTTTACCACAGCGTTCGCCATGGAATGCGGGAAATGCTCTTCCAGGCAGGCCGCCACCCGCAACATTTCATTGGGGTCGCGGTTCTCAAAAGTTACTACATCCACTACCACCGGTTCCGCCTTGGTCAGCGTTCCCGTCTTGTCAAAGACAATGGTATCTGCCTCCGCCACGGCCTCCATATATTTTCCGCCCTTCACGGTGATGTGATAACTGCTGGACTCCCGCATAGCGGAGAGCACAGCCAGGGGCATAGCAAGCTTCAGCGCGCAGGAAAAGTCAACCATCAGAATGGACAATGCCTTTGTGACGTTTCGGGTCAACAGCCAGGTAAGCGCCGTTCCTCCCAGGCTCCAGGGTACCAGGGCATCCGCCAGAGTCGCCGCCTTGCTCTCCACGGAGGATTTTAGTTTTTCTGACTCCTCGATCATATGGACAATACGCTCAAAGCGTGTGGAGCCGGCGGCCTTTTTCACGCATATGGTAATTTCCCCTTCTTCCAGAGCGGTTCCGGCATATACGTAACCGCCGACACTCTTTCGCACGGGAATCGATTCCCCAGTCATGGAAGCCTGGTTGATCATGGCTTCGCCGTCTATAACAACGCCGTCTAAGGGGACCATATTGCCCACATGGACCACAACTTGGTCCCCTTCCCGGATTTTCGATAAAGGAACCAAAACCTCGGCTTCGCCTGTTTTCTGCCATACCTTCCCGATATTCAGGGACATACTTCTGGCCAGATCGTCCACGGATTTTTTTCTGGTCCATTCCTCTAAAAGCTCGCCGATTCCCAGAAGGAATATAATCGAACCTGCCGTACTCACATCGCTGCGGGCTAAGGACACCGTGATGGCGGTCGCGTCCAGCACCTCCACCTCCAGCCTGCGCCCGGCCAGACATCTTACCCCCTTCCAGAGAAATGGAATTGCCTGAGCAGCCGTGTACAGCGCATTCCAGGGCTTAGGGAAAAAAAGCTTGGTAGCCGCTTTCACCGCTACCTTCCGAATCAGTTTTTCCTTATATTCCCGGTTTAATGCCCGTCCCGTATTTTTAGGAGCTGTCTCCAATAGTTTCTGATCCTGGTAGGAAAAGCGCCGGATTTCCTCCAGCAGCTTTTTCCGTTCTCCTTCATAGACCACCACCGCATCCTGCGTCCGCTCATAAACCTTAGCCGACTTCACCTGCGGCAGATTTTCCAGGTAATACTGCAGCAAATCCGCCTGGCGGATGGACATCTGCTTTTGGACCAGATGGAAACGGATGCGGCCCTTTATCTCATGCTTAATCACAAATTTCATAATAAGGCAATCTCCTTTTGTGATTATGCCTGGACGGGATTTTCCGCCTCGCCTTCAGAGGCCAGCTCCTCGTCCTCCACTGCTTCCTCGCCGCTTCTCTGGCGGTTGATCTCTTCAGCCTCAGCCAAGATATCCTCCGCATTTTCCTGGATATTGGTGGCGGTCGTCATGACGCAGTCCTTTGCCCTAAGACCTGCCGCAAGGCATTTTACGTAAAACTTCTTGGCATCGGAGCTTCCCAGCACCTTCACGCCAGCTGTGCCAAACAACACGCCTCCGGCGAAGATCGCGGTTTTCTTCCAATCAATACACTCAAAACACTTAAACATAATCAATTCCTCCTCTTTTACTTATGCTTGTAACCAGTATATAAAGTCATGGCTAAGCAAAAGATCATGGCCCAGGCCCAAAATCTGTGCTGTTTCATTTCTTCGTCACTCCTTTACTTTCCGTAGTTTACAGCCCTGCCAAGCCTTAGTCAATGCTAATGACCCTTGTTGAGAAATATTATCGCTTAGTGGGTAATACCTACTGCTGCCACATATTTTTGCAGGTACCTTACCGTGACAAAATCACAGAACAAACCGAAGGGATCTTATATAATAATGACACCATCATTCATCAACACGGAGGAAAGATTATGAACCAGGCCGTCCCCAAAAACAACCGAAAGCCGCGCCCCAAAGCGGTAGTCGACAAAAGCCTCTGCGTAGCCTGCGGCTGCTGTGTCAAAGTCTGTCCCCTGTCTGCCATTCAGATCATGAAAGGCGTCACCGCCCGGGTGGATTCCACAAAATGCGTAGGCTGCGGCAAATGCGTCCGGGAATGCCCGGCTTCGGTTATTATGTTAAAGGAGGCGGCCTCATGAAACACAAACACTGGTACGATTATCTCTGGATCGCCTCGGCATCCTATTTGCTTTTAGGCTTTTTCAATATCCTTTTCGCCTGGCTGGGGCTCTTATGCTTTTTCATCCCCCTGATCATTTCCCTGACAACGGGAAGCAAAGGCTACTGCAACCGTTACTGCGGCCGGGGACAGCTCTTCGGGCTTTTAGGCGGCCGCTTCGGCCTCTCCCGCAAAAAAGATATCCCCCGCTGGATGAAGAGCAAAGCCTTCCGCTACGGCTTTCTCATCTTTTTTCTGGTGATGTTTGTGCAGATGCTTTTTAACACCTGGCTGGTCTTTTCCGGAAGCCGGGATCTGCGGGAGGCTGTCACCCTGCTGTGGACCTTTAAGCTTCCCTGGCACTGGGCTTATCACGGACCCCTCTTCCACCCAGGCGTGGCCCAGTTCGCCTTTGGATTTTACAGCGTCATGCTGACTTCCACGGTTTTGGGGCTCATCACCATGGTTCTTTTTAAACCCCGCTCCTGGTGCGTCTACTGCCCCATGGGCACCATGACCCAGTTAATCTGCAAGGCAAAGGCAGGGAAAGATAAATTTAATCGGAATTAGGCTTTATCTGCAAATCATTAAATGGCATATGTCAAAAATAGTTATTGACATATGCCATTTATCGTCCTATAATGGAACCAAATAATGAAAGGGGGAGGTTTTCATGGCAAGGCCCAGAAAATGCAGGCGTGTCTGCTACAAGCCCCAGACCATGCTGTTTTATCCGGATGGCGGAGAATCAACGGAATGTATTTCCCTGACCCTGGATGAATATGAGTCCATCCGCCTCATTGATTACCAGGGACTTTCCCAGGAGCAGTGCGCAGGCCAGATGGGCGTGGCCCGGACGACGGTCCAGCAGATTTACGCTGACGCCAGAAGGAAGCTGGCGGCTATGCTGGTGGAGGGGCTGCCTTTAAAGATTGAAGGCGGCGACTATCAGCTCTGCGATGGCAGCGACTGTTTCTGCGGCTTTGAGAACTGCTTTAAACATCCCCGCAATCAAATATTTCAGATACCGAAAGGAGATCATCAGATGAGAATCGCGGTTACTTACGAAAATGGACAGATTTTTCAGCATTTTGGACACACAGAAGCCTTTAAGATTTACGACGTGGAGGACGGAAAGGTTGTTTCCTCCCAGGTGGTAAGCACCAATGGAACCGGCCACGGCGCTCTTGCGGGCATTCTCTCTTCCCTAAAGGCGGATATCCTGATCTGCGGCGGCATCGGCGGCGGCGCTCAGGCGGCATTGGCGGAAGCGGGCATTAAGCTCTACGGCGGAGCCAGCGGGGATGCGGACGGGGCGGTAGAGGCCCTTCTCGCAAATAAGCTGGAGTTTGATCCTAACGTCCACTGCGACCACCACGGCGAGCACCACCACGAAGGCGGAAGCTGCGGCGAGCATGGATGCAAAGGACATGAGGGCGGGCATCACTGCCACTAATATTTGCCTTAACGAAAGGGCTCATCGAACTTGCGAACTTGTTCAGATGAGCCCTTTTTACATCTTTATTTCTGATCCATCACCTTATAAACCGTATACCCCGCCGCAGCCACTGCCTTCTTTAAGGTCTGATCGTCCACCGGTTCCTTCATGTGAACCATCGCTTCCTCCTTCATCAAATCCACAGTGGCGTAAACCCCGTCCAGGTGGTTCAAGGCGTTGGCCACGCGGTTGGCGCAGTTACCGCAGGTCATTCCATCAATCTTTAACACCTTCTCATGGAGGTAATGAGAAAGATCTTTATCCTTCACCTTCACCTTTTTCACAGAAGGCTCCGATGAGGCCCCGCAGCAGCCGGAGCGGAGCTTTTTCATATAGCTCTTGACGCCCACAATTACCGCGATTACCAAAATTATACAGATAATTGCCGTTGCCATCCAGCCTCACCCCCCTTCTCTTCCGGCGGGAAAGAGTACCGATAGGCCCTGGTCAGAACCCCGATTTCCTCCAGCGTGGCGAGCATCCGGTACACTGTGGCCATTCCGATGGAAGGGTCTCGTTTCACTGCTTCGTAGTAAATCTCTTTACAGCAGGTCCAGTTTCCCTCCAGGATCACATCCAGCAGGACCTTCCTCTGCTCCGTAATCCGTTTTCCCCGTTTCTGAAGCTCCGCGATAATCTGCTCCTTCTGCCACATTGCCAGATCCCTCCTAAAAATCCGCCCTTTGCCAAACGTTTAAGCGTGGGCCTTCACATCAACCTTTAAAGTGTTGCTCACCTTGTAGGGCCGTACCAGCAGGTAAATAAACCCAACGATCAAAGCAGCCGCCACAACGGTTCCGATTCCAAACTGTCCGTAAACAATCAGGTTTCCGATCTGGTTAATGCACAGGGCCACTACATAAGCAAGGCCGCACTGATAGCCGATGGCGAACCAGAACCACTTTGCGTTGTTCATCTCTCTCTTGATAGCGCCCATGGCGGCGAAGCAGGGAGCGCACAGCAGGTTAAACACCAGGAAGGAGTAAGCGCTGACCATGGTAAAGTCCGCTGCCAGCCGGTCCCAGATTTCCACGCCGTCCTCCGCCACCTCGGCGAAGCCGTAAAGAATACCGAAGGTGCCAACCACATTTTCCTTGGCAACCAGGCCGGTGATGGCGGCCACCGCTGCCTGCCAGTGTCCCCAGCCCAGAGGGATAAACAGCCACTGGAACGCCCTTCCGATGGAAGCCAGGATGCTGTTTGACATATCCTCCACAGCGCCGAAGCTGCCGTCTGTAAAGCCATAAGTGGAAGCGAACCAGATGACGATGGTGGAAAGCAGGATTACGGTTCCGGCCTTCTTAATGAAGGACCAGCCTCTCTCCCACATGCTTCTCAGCACGTTTCCTACGGTAGGCATATGGTAAGCGGGCAGCTCCATTACAAAGGGAGCGGGATCGCCAGCGAACATTTTTGTCTTCTTTAAAATAATACCGGAGCAGATAATAGCCGCAATGCCTACAAAATAGGCGCTGGGAGCCACCCAGGAAGCTCCGCCAAAGAGCGCTCCCGCGATCAGGGCAATGATGGGAAGCTTTGCCCCGCAGGGGATAAAGGTGGTCGTCATAACCGTCATTTTCCGGTCTCTGTCGTTCTCGATGGTACGGGAAGCCATAACGCCGGGCACGCCGCAGCCGGTTCCGATGAGCATGGGAATAAAGGACTTACCGGACAGGCCGAACTTGCGGAAGATACGGTCCATGATAAAGGCGACTCTCGCCATATAGCCGCAGGCCTCCAGGAAGGCCAGGAAGATAAACAGCACCAGCATCTGGGGAACAAATCCCAGCACAGCGCCTACGCCTGCTACGATACCGTCTAAGATCAGGCCGGACAGCCACTCGGCGCAGTTCACCGATTCAAGGAATCCGCCTACCAGAGTGGGAATACCCGGCACTTCTCTGCCAAAGAAGCTCCAGGCCTCGCCAAAGAGGCCGTCATTGGTCCAGTCCGTCACCCAGGTACCTACGGTGGTAACGGATACATAGTACACCACATACATAATCGCCGCGAAAATCGGCAGCGCCAGGAAGCGGTTGGTAACGATGCGGTCGATCTTGTCGGAGGTGGTCAGCTGGCCCTTATTCTTCTTCACATAGCTGTCCTTAATGATCTGGGCGATATAATTATAGCGCTCATTGGTAATGATGCTCTCGGAGTCGTCGTCCATGGCGTCCTCGGCGCGCTTGATGATGGACTCCACGTTGGGAACGCTGGTCATACGGGCAGCGATCTTATCGTCCCGCTCAAAGAGCTTGATGGCGAAGAAACGCTTCTGGTCCTGAGGAATATCGCTTCCCAGGTAATTTTCAATCTCATCCAGAGCGGCCTCCACATCGGAGCCAAATTTATGTACCGGCACCTGGCTCTTCTTTCCCGCCAGATCCACCGCCTTCTTGGCAGCCTCCATGATTCCTGTGCCCTTCAGGGCGGAAATCTCAACCACCGGGCAGCCCAGATCCTTACTTAAGGCGATGATGTCGATCTGATCCCCATTCTTCTTTACAATATCCATCATGTTGATGGCCATCACAACCGGGATGCCAAGCTCCAGCAGCTGGGTGGACAAGTACAGGTTGCGCTCTAAGTTGGTTCCGTCCACGATATTTAAAATCGCGTCGGGGCGCTCGGTAATCAGGTAATTGCGGGCTACCACTTCCTCCAGGGTATAGGGGGACAGGGAATAAATACCCGGCAGGTCCATGATCACAACATCCTTATGTCCCTTTAATTTTCCTTCCTTCTTCTCAACCGTTACGCCGGGCCAGTTGCCCACAAACTGGTTGGAACCGGTCAATCCGTTAAACAGGGTGGTCTTACCCGAATTGGGGTTGCCAGCCAGCGCTATTTTAATTGCCATTTCTCCATTTCCTCCTCTTATTGAGAAATTTTTTCAATAATTAGTTTAAACTAACCAAGAACGATTAAAAAAAGGCAAATCACTTTACCTCAATCATCTCGGCATCTGCTTTTCTCAAAGACAACTCGTAGCCTCTTACCGTCACCTCTACCGGATCTCCCAACGGCGCTACCTTGCGGACATATACGTCCGTACCCTTTGTAATTCCCATGTCCATGATCCTGCGCTTTACTGCGCCTTCGCCGTGCAGCTTCACCACATTTACGGTCTGGCCGCACTTTACGTCTTTCAGCGTTTGCATGTGCCTGTTTCTCCTTTCCTTTTCATATACCCAATGGCGGCTATATCATAATCTTATTCGCCATTTCCCTACTGATAGCCACCCGTGATTCCTTGATATTCACAATCACGTTGCCGCTGATGGTGCTGATAACCTTCACCCTGGCGCCTGGGACAAACCCCATATTCTCCAGATGGAGACGAACTTCCTCTTTCCCGCCAACCCGCTGGATTTTGGCCTCCTCGCCTTCCTTTGCCATTGTAAGAGGCATCATAACTTCCTCCTTTAGCAGTAAGCCATCTCTAACTGCTGCTGATTTTTTATGCAGTTGAAACTTTCTTTCAACTGCAAGGTAAGATTAGCACTACCTAACTAAAATGTCAAGACATTTGACGAAATTTTTTTAGACCTTAATCCGCTCCGCCACATCGCTTCCAATGGCCAAGCGCACCCGGTCCGTACCGATCACCACGTCGTGGATGGTTTTCTGAATCACTCGGATCCGACTTCCCTCCTTAATATCATAGCTGCGGATCAGGTCCATAACCTGAGGATTTCCGAACATCCATTTAATCGTATAGCTGCCGCCGGCTTTCACGTTTATTAAAGATTCCATTCACACGCCCTCCTTATCTGTTTCCCTCTATTCTTCGAAAGTTAGTTTCTGTTAATTCATTTTTCTATTTTAATTTTACAGATAATTGCTCCGGTTAGTCAATGGCAATGTGAAAATAGTTGTTGTCCCGATTGGAATCCGTCATCATAGCTTCCATCTGTTCAAGCATCCGGCTGTCCGGCAGATTTCGCTGCCACCACCGATATCCCTTTCTACTCCGCACCGTTCTGGCGTCAATGGCCCGCCCCGCATAGTAATCCATGTAAATTTCGGCGTACAGCTCCGCCATAGAGCGGGTAACCTCATCCCCCAGATTGCGGATTTTTCCAGCGATCTGAGCGCTGACCAAGGAGCTGATATAATTCCGGGACCAGTCCGAAAAGTTCAGCAGATCCGGATTTTCGCTGCCAATGCAGGCGGCCCAGGCGGACACATCCACTGCTTTGGTAGCGTATTCCAGGCTCCCGTCCTCCTTCCATTGCAAAAGCCCGTACTGGCAAGGCGGAATGCTTAGGGCGTCGGTGACAATCTCCCAAATCCCGTAGGCGTCATCCGGCGTTCCCGGCTGCTCCTTGTGCTTGTGAATCCGCTGGACATGGAGATGGCCGCTTAGAAACAGGGGACAGCCATACTCCTCCAAAAGGCGAATTACCTCCTGATGATTCTCCATGGTACACTGAGTCGTGTACATCCGGCTCTGGGACAAAAGATTGTGGTGGGCGATGGGAAGGACAAAAATCCCCCTCTGGCTGGCTTCCTCCAAAATGCCTTTCATCCATTCGAGGGTAGACTCCTGAATCCGGCCCTCCACCAGATTCACCGGATCATACTGAGCGGAGTCCAGCATAAGAAGCCAGTTTTTCTCATCCAAGGCATATGCATAGCTTAGAGAGGTTTCATCCCGGCTGAAAGCCTGGCCGTATCCGTAATCATAATAGATCTGTAAAAATTCCTCTGCCGTTACGGCGGGAGCCTGGGCTTTCTCCTCCCCTATGTAGACGGCGGCGTTGGTATTGTTGATATCGTGATTTCCCGGAATCACCAGAACCGGGATCCCGCTCTCCCGCACCCGCCTCAGCTGGTCCGCCAGCTCTTCATGGTTCATCTTCTCGCCGTTCATCGTAAGATCCCCGCTTAAAACAAGGGCGGAGGGCTTTTCCTGAATTACCTCCTCCAGGAAAGCCTCCAAAAGCTCCGGCAGGTACTCCACGACCTTGCCGTCGCATTCCTCCACAAAGGTCCGAAAGGCCTTGCCGCCGTCGTCCGCATCATGGCTCTGGTAGTGAAGGTCCGTAGCCAGAATGATACGTGGAGGCTGGTAAGGTACCTCCTCTTCCTGGTGTACCGCCTGCCCGCCCTCCGCTTCGCTCTCATCTTTCCCAGCGCCGGTATCTTCCCATGGGGCATCCGCCTCATCCTCTCTGGCCTCCGCCGTGGAAGCCGTGGCCTCCGGTAGGTTATCCTGTACACCTGCTTCTTCTGAATCACCGCCGGACTCTTCTCCGGCAGTCCCTTCCGTCTGGGCCTCTGTGGCGCCTTGGGGCTTCTCCTGGGGCCCCGTAAGCTTGGTCAAAATAAATAACGCCCCGATACACACCGCGAAAACCGCGGCATGGATCAGGGCTGAAAGAATCCGTGTCTTCCATTTCTCTGCCTTCATTTATAAGCGCTCCCTGCTGTCAATAATCCCCAGCTGCTCCAGGGCATATGCAATCCCGTCTTCCTCTACCGTCCTGGTGATAAAGGTAGCGTAAGGCTCCAGCACCGGACTGTGCTTTCCCATGGCAACGCAGTTCCTGGCGTACCGGAACATAGACAAGTCGTTGCTGCTGTCGCCAAATACATAGGCGTCCGAGCGGGGAATCCCATAGATCCGCAGAACCTTCTCAATGGCCGTAGCCTTAGAATGGCCTTTGGGCACGCACTCGTAGGCGTCGTTCCCCCGGTCTATGATCTCCATAAAATCCATGCGGGCGAACAGCTCTTCCCGGCGGCTGTTCTCATCCGCTCTGAGATAACATTTGTCAAAGTCGTATCCGTCCTCGTCCCATCCCTGGGGCAGAAGCGCCCCCATCCGGGCCAGGGATTCCTTCAAGCGCAGGATCTCCGGAATCCAGGAATCCCGCCTGCCATAGCAGCCGTCGATTCCCTCCAGAACCCCGTCCACTCCGCACTCCATCAGATCCCGCTTCAGCCGCTCCCCCTGCTTGCGGGGAATGGTGTAATGATACAGCTCCCGTCCCTCGGCCCAAATATAGGTACCGCAGCCGCAGAGCCAGCCATCCGCCGGCAGAAGCTCCTTTAAATCTCCAAGATTTCCATATGTACGCCCCGTATTGATCAGAACCAGATGGCCCAGATCTCTGGCCCGCTCCAGGGCTCTGCGGGCGCTTTCCGGAAGCTCATGGGTATCCTCCGTCAGCAAGGTCCCGTCAATATCGAAAAATAATGCCTTTCTCATAAATCCGGTTCCCTACTCATCGTCCCGGAACACAATGGTTCCCGTCTCCTCATCCATGCTCTCCACAATGGCCAGGGACTCCACCCGGATGCCCTGGGAACGCAGCAGGTCGCCGCCAACCTGGAAGCCCTTCTCGATCACGATGCCAGCTCCCACAAGAGTAGCTCCGGACTCCCGCACGATGGAAACCAGGCCCTCCAGGGCCTTGCCGTTTGCAAGAAAGTCATCGATCAGCAGCACCTTATCCTGGGGCCCTAAAAATTCCTTGGCCACAATAATATCGTAGACCCTGCCGTGGGTGTAGGACTCCACCTTGGTGGTGTACACCTCTCCGGCGATATTTTTCGTCTGGGTCTTCTTGGCAAATACCACCGGCACGTCAAAATACTGGGCCACGATGCAGGCAATGCCGATGCCCGACGCCTCAATGGTCAGAATCTTGGTTACTTCGCTGTCCGCGAACCTACGCTTAAACTCTTTTCCAATCTCCGCAAACAGCTTAATATCCATCTGATGATTTAAGAAGCTGTCCACCTTCAGCACATTCCCTGCCTTGATCTTGCCGTCCTTTCTGATCCGGTCCTTCAGCAGCTGCATGATCGAATCCTCCTTCTCTTTTACTCCTCTGTGGTTCCTTCTGTTTCTTCCTCTGCATTGCTCGCCGTGGCGGCTTCCGATTCCGCCTCATCCGTCAAGGGCAGTTCCTCCGCCACCGCGTTATCCGCTAAAAACTTCATCACCTTGCTGCGCTGCACCTGCTCGTTAAAGGTTTCCTCCCCGTAGATGCCAACCATGGTCTCCACATCGGAGCCATTCTCCTCGGCGTAAGCCTCCCGGTCCGCTTCCTCCACCGTCAGGTTTTCCAGCTGGGCAATGGTGTCGATCACCACTTCTTCTTCCATCTCAGCCTTTACGGAAGCCATCACCATCTCTTTTAAGCCTCCCTCGTCGGTGCCGTACTGCTGAGCCATGCTGGAAAGATTTCCCCCAAGCATCTTGGCCTGGGCCTCATAATCGGCGATCGTCTCGTTATAGCGCTTGGAGACTGCCGCGCTGTTCAGCTTCACCTGCGCCTCTGTCATCACTGTGGCGAACACCGACTGCTCCTTCTGGCTCTCGGAGGTGCGCTCCTTCTGCTCCTTAAGCTGCGCGCGGATATCCTCCCGGTACTCCTCCACTGTGTCGAAATCCGAAACCCGCTGCACAAAGGCGTCGTCTAAAACAGCCTCTTTCTCTTCCTTTACCGCGTTCACCGTAACCTCAAAGGTAACCGCCTGGCCCGCCAGAGCCTCCTGATTATAATCCTCGGGGAAAGTCAGATCCAGGGTCTTTACGTCCCCCTTCTTCGTCCCGATCAGGCCGTCCTCAAAACCGTCGATAAATTCCCCGGATCCCAGAACCAGATCCTGATCCTCGCCGGTTCCGCCGGCAAACTCCACGCCGTCCTGTGTTCCCTTATAGTCAATGTTGACCGTGTCCCCCTCCTGGGCCGCCCGGTCTACCTCCACCAGCTCCGGATTATTATCCAGCTCGGTCTGAATCTTGGACTCAACCTCCTCATCTGTCACATCCGTGGGCTGAACCATCACCGGAACCCCCTTATACTCTCCCAGCTGGGCGGTTCCCAGGGTGGAGCTGTCAGCGCAGCCGGCCAGAGCCGCAGATGTAAGGCCCACTAAACAAATCGCAATCCATCTTTTCATAATACATTCCCTTTTCTATCTTATATAATATATGCCGCAGACATGCGTTGTACATAGTTATATCATACCTGCGGCCTAAAAAAAAGTATTTCCTGAAATTTCACAGATATTTCGCAGTCCTGGCATTATTTGTAAAATGCCTTAAAAGCCAGGTACGTATTATAAACATCCAGCTTTGCCGTCACCTCAAAGGGCGCGTGCATGGAAAGCACCGGAACTCCTAGGTCCACCGTATCTACATCCATCCCGGCCACAAACTTGGCGATGGTGCCGCCTCCTCCTGCGTCTACAGCCCCCAGCTCTCCGGCCTGCCAATAAACCCCTTCCTCCTCCATAATGGAGATCACCTTGGCCATGGTTTCCGCGCTGGCGTCATTGGAGCCGGACTTGCCTCTAGCTCCCGTATACTTGGTCAGGACGCAGCCCCGGTTTAAATAGGAGGAATTTGCCCCCTCAAACACGTTGGGGAATGTGGGATCGTAAGCCGCGTTCACATCGGAGGACAAGCAGAGGGAAGCCCTCAGCACATCCCTGGCCCTTACGCCTTCCAGCTGACAGAGATCCTGAATGTAGTGGAGGACGAAATCGGAGTCCAGGCCTGTATTTCCCATGGAGCCCACTTCCTCCTTATCCGCCAGGATGGTCACCGTGGTCCGCTCCGGCTTCTTTGAGCCGATCTCTGCCATCAGGGCCGTATAAGCGCAGACCCGGTCGTCCTGTCCGTAAGCGCCCACCATACTGCGATCCAGGCCCACGTCCTTCGCCTTATAAGCCGGCACCATCTCGATCTCCGCCCGGTAGAAATCCTTCTCCGTGATGCCATACTTCTCATAGAGAAGGCTTAAGGCCAGAAGCTTCACCGGCTCCTTCACATCCGGATCATCGTAGGGAACAGAACCGATCACAATATTCAGCTCTTCCCCCTTGATTCCATCCTTTAGAGGCCGCTCATTCTGCTTGGCCGCCAGATGGGGCAGCAGATCCGTAACGCAGAATACCGGATCTCCTTCCTCCTCGCCAATGGTGATGGGCATCACTGTCTGATCCTTCTTCACCACCACGCCGTGCAGGGCCAGGGGAACCGTAGCCCACTGGTACTTACGGATGCCGCCGTAGTAGTGGGTCTTAAAATAGGCCAGATCCTCCTTCTCGTACATGGGATTGGGCTTTAAATCCAGCCTGGGGGAGTCGATATGGGCCCCGTTGATCCGGAGTCCCTCAGACAGAGGCTTTTTCCCGAAGGTCGTTGCGATCAGGGACTTGCCCCGGTTCACAAAATATACCTTATCACCAGGCTTATAGGAGGCCTGGGCGTCAAAGGCTTCATAGCCCGCGTTCTTCAGCAGCTTAAGAGCCGCCGCCACGCACTCCCGCTCCGTCTTGCCCTGATCCAGAAATTCCTTATATCCCTGGCAAAACTTCTCCGCCTTCCCCCTCTGTCCATGGGCCTCGCGGGCAATATGGGGAAATTTCCACGTCAGCTGGTCCCTTAGTTCCTGTGCTTTTGATTTCTTGCTCATATGCGTATGCTCCTTTTAAAAGTCTTGCTGCTTACAGTTCAAATCTCCGTTTCCGGCCTTTCGCCGCGCTCTGTCCGAAATGCTGGTGAAACGCTTCCATCAGCTGTGCAGTCAGCCCCCGCTGGCCTTCCTTCTGGGCCAGATCCGACAGGCACTCCCACAGGGCACGGCTTAAAGATGGGTCTGCCAGAACCTTCTTAAGAATTTCCCCGCATCTGGGCCTTAAAAGATTCCGCGCCGTCTCAAAGGGGTGCTCATGCAGATAAGCCCGATAGCTTTCTTTCGCCTCTTCTCCCAAATCCTCCGGCCAATAAAGGCGGTACAAGGCCATCCGGCAGGCCAGAGCGGGATTTTCCTCCGCCTTCATATAAGAAAACAGACGATCGTACTCCCGGAAGGAAAATCTCCCATCCGCAAAACAGTAGCGGTACATGTGGCCGCAGCCGTGCATCTGCCGGCTCACAATCCGGGCCGGGGTATTCTCCACCGACTCTTCGTAAAATTCCGGCAGCACCAGGCAGGCTCTTGGATGAATCTGCCGCGCCGGGCCGGGCTGTGAATCGTAAAATTCCACCTCCAGGGTCTGACGCAGCTCAGAGAGCACCTCCTTCAGGCAGGATCTTCCCCCTGCTCCCGGCCAGACGCCCAGGATCTCCAGATTGGTGCAGCCGGTAAAAACTCCTGCTCCCCAGTCCGAAATGGAGAGGGAAAACTCAAGCCGTTTCAGAGAGGAACAGCCGTAAAGGCTGTAGGCTCCCACCTGCCGGATTTCAGAAGGAAGGGACAGGGACGTCAGCGCCGGCCCCGATGCCGCGGGAAGGCCCTCCCATTCCAGGAGATCCTGCCCGTCCAGAGGCTCCCTCACCGGAAGACTCCCCCTTCCCTCCTCCCAGAGAAAAAGGGGAGCCTTCATCCGCTTCAAAATTCCCGCCCGCTCCATGCCGTCGGAAAACAGATAGGGTCCCAGCCGGGTCACGGGAATTCCTTCCACCTGGTCCGGCAGGCGGACCTCCCCGTCTAGTCCAAAACAACGCCGGAGGCAGACTCCATCCGACGCTGTACCATACAATAACTTCATCCCAGTATCCTCACTGCGCTTTGCCGCTAAAAGGCTTACTTCAATAGTTTATACAGTTTGCGCAGATTTTTCAAGAGGATTTTTACTCCCCCTTCATTCCATACGAAAACCAGTAGAAATTGTTAATATTTTATTAATTTTTAGGAAAAGGTCTTGTAATATTTTTATTGTATGGTAGTGTGTCATTTGCACGGATTTTACTTATATTTTGCAAACAATAAACACAATTAGGGAGAGGACCTGAAGTATGTACGAACTAACCAAGGCATTTAATTATACCATTGCCATACTGCTGACCCTTTTCTATCTCTACCAGATCGGCTACCTGATCATCGGGCTGGTGGAAAAGCATCGGAAAGAGAAGCCGGCAGATCATAAGCTTCACCGCTATGCGGTCATCATCTCCGCCCGCAACGAGGCTAATGTGATCGGCGGGCTGATCCAAAGCTTACGGGAGCAGAATTATCCCCGGGAGCTGCTGGATATCTATGTCATCGCGGACAACTGTACCGACAATACCGCCCGGGTAGCGGAGATGGCCGGAGCCATCGTCTACCGCCGCTTCAACAAACGGCTAGTGGGCAAAGGCTACGCTATGGATTATCTCTTTTCCCAGCTAAGAAACGAGGGGAAGGAAGACTACGAAGGCTATTTCGTATTCGACGCGGACAACTACGTGGATCCCAACTTTGTCCGGGAGATGAACAAGGTATTTGACACCGGAAAATACGCCGCTATTACCAGCTACCGCAATTCCAAGAACTTTGGCGCCAACTGGATCTCCGCCGGCTACGGCCTTTGGTTTCTGCGGGAGGCCCGCTTCTTAAATTTCCCCCGGATGAAGATGGGCATCAGCTGCGCCATCTCCGGCACCGGCTTTCTGGTATCCGGCAAAACCATCCGCGAGAATGGCGGCTGGCCCTACCACCTTTTAACGGAAGATATCGAATTTTCCGTCAACTGTGCCTTAAAGGGCCAGACCATCGGATACTGCGACAAAGCGGTGATCTACGACGAGCAGCCCATCGATTTCAAGCAGTCCTGGGATCAGCGGCTGCGCTGGTCCAAAGGCTTCTACCAGGTGGATTACAACTACTCCCTAGCCTTGATTAAGGGTTGCTTTACCCCCAGCCGGAAGGGATTTTCCTGCTACGACATGTTTATGACCGTAGCGCCGGGCATGCTCTTAACCATGTCCGCCATCCTGATAAACGCCCTGGCCCTTTTCGCCTGCCTGACTGAGCCGCCCTACATGGCGCGGCTGGTATTCCTGGAAAGCGCCGGCTTTATCTTCCGGACTATTGCGGCATTTTACCTGGGACTTTTGATGTACGGAACCATTACCATGATTTCCGAGTGGAAGAATATCGATCTGACAGCTTCAAAGAAGCTGCTGTATACCTTTACCTTCCCTCTGTTTATGTTCACCTATATCCCCATCTCCACCTGCGCTCTGGTGCGCAAGGTTGAGTGGAAGCCCATCTATCACGGTTCTGACCAGGGAAGCCTGGTACGGAGCGGGGCCAGGAAGAAGGCTACATCCATCTGAAATACATGACAAAAATTTTTTTAAGTCCCTTACCAAGAACGGTAAGGGACTTAATCTTTATGAGATAAATATTAGGAAAACATCGCAGGAAGCTTTTACATAGAGGTTCGTTTTACTCCGACGCAACCAGACGTAATCCGAATTGAAAGATTGATGATAGAAGAATTGAAAACGAAATGAAAGTCCCGTCCTGAACAGTTCCATCTACACAATCTTACGGATCCAGCCCTCGGGAGCCTCCACGGTTCCCATCTGGATTCCCGTCAGAGTGTCGTAAAGCTTCTGGGTCACAGGACCCATCTTCTCCATGCCGCTGGCAAAGCAGATCTCTTTGCCGTGATCCACAACCTTTCCCACCGGGGAAATCACCGCCGCAGTGCCGCAGACGCCGCACTCCACAAATTCCGGCAGCTCCGCCAGCTTTACAGGCCTCTCTTCCACCGTCAGCCCCAGATAATGCTCCGCCACATAGACCAGGGAACGTCTGGTGATGGAAGGCAGGATGGA
This sequence comes from uncultured Enterocloster sp., assembly GCA_944383785.1. GTDB lineage: Bacteria > Bacillota > Clostridia > Lachnospirales > Lachnospiraceae > Enterocloster. Next base: position 78,965 of record CALWQV010000002.1, read on the forward strand.
ATCAGACTTGGGGGTCACTACATGGCCTTCCTTCGTCACAAAGAGGAAGTTGGCCCCACCTGTTTCCTCCACATAGGTTCTGGTTCCTGGATCCAGGAACATGTTCTCGTCGAATCCCGCGCTGTGGGCCGTCACGGAAGCGTGGAGGCTCATGGCGTAGTTTAAGCCAGCCTTCACATGGCCGGTGCCATGGGGAGCCGCCCGGTCAAAATCGCTGACGCAGATGGTGATGGGCTTCGCGCCGCCCTTAAAATAGGGGCCTACGGGCGTTCCGAACAGGCGGAACTGATACTCGTGGGAGGGCTTTACGCCGATCACCGGTCCGGATGCAAACATGTAAGGGCGCAGATAGAAGGTAGCGCCGCTGCCGTAGGGGGGCACCCAGGCCATGTTCTCCCGGACTACCGCGTCAACCGCCTCCAGGAACCGCTCCTTGGGGAAGGGCGGCATCTCCAGACGCTTGGCGGAGTCCATCATCCGCTCCGCGTTTAAATCCGGGCGGAAGGTAACAATGCTGCCGTCCTCGGTGGTGTAAGCCTTCAGGCCCTCAAAGCACTCCTGGCAGTACTGTAAAATTCCCGCGCACTCATTAATCACCACATTGGAATCTGAGGTCATGCGTCCCTCACCCCAGGCGCCGTCCTTATAATCCGCTACATAGCGCTTATCCGTCGGCATATAGCTAAAGCCAATATTGGCCCAATCCAGATTTTTCTTCTCCATTGCTTGTTCCTCCATTCTCCAAAATGTAACGTTTGTCCCCCATTATAAGCGCATTGTTACGTAAAATCAATGGGAAAGGCGCAAATTAAGTATACAATTGAGGTATGGGAGGTATAACCGCTGTGGTTCACGGGGCGCTTACCGCGGCGGTTATCAATTTAAATGCTTCTCCATCCAGTCCGAAATTTCCTGAAGCCGTTTTTCTCTGTGAAGCGGTTTTCCGCTGCGGCTTAACTCATGATTTTCTCCCTTAAAGAGGCACATTCTGGTTTCAACGCCCCGGTCCGCAAGGGCCGTATACATCTGGATTCCCTCTGCCAGCCAGCAGCGGTAATCTTCCTCGGAATGAATAAAGAGCGTAGGCGTCTTTACCTGATCGGCGTATTTCAAGGGCGAATGCCACCACATTTTTTCATAATTATCATAAATGTCGCCGTTTGTCTGATCCGGCCCGAAAATAATTCCGATATCGGAAGTCCCATAGAAAGAAATCCAGTTGGAAATGGATCTCTGGGAGGCGGCCGCCGCAAACCGGTCCGTATGTCCGATGATCCAGTTTGTCATAAATCCGCCGTAGGAGCCTCCCGCAACCCCCAGCCGCTTGGGATCGATCTGCGGATATTTCGAAAGAACCTCATCCACGAATTTCATAATGTCTTCATAGTCGATGGTTCCATACTTGCCCCGAAGTTCTCCGAACTCATTGCCCCGTCCGTCGCTTCCTTCCGGATTGCAGAAAAATACAAAATAACCGGCCCCTGCCAAATACTGCATTTCATGGATGAATACCGGCGAATAGATGGTTTTGGGCCCTCCGTGAATCTCTAAGATTCCGGCATAGGACTTTGCGGGATCGTAATCCGCCGGTTTTAAAATCCATCCGTCCAGCTCTACCCCATGGCAGGAAAATGTGATGGCCTCCGGCTCTGCCACATAACGGCCTTCTAAAACCGCTTCATTGAATCTGCTTACCTGGCGCAGACTGCGGTCTTTCAGATCAAAGGCATAGATTTCCTGCAGCTTCATATCATACATGCCTGTCAGAATCACCTGGCCGCCTACAATGTCAAAATCGTCCACCGATCCTTCTTTTTCCAGCAGACACTGTACATGGCCTTCCGGATCCATCCGGTACAGACCGGAAGTTCTTCTCGCGGTAGCGATAAAATAGAGATAACCGTCCGCCCCTTTTACAGACCTGGTTCCCCCATAACGGCAGTCGCTGTTTGTGCTGTTTCCCACATATAAGTCCAAATCCGCCAGTTCTTTTATGGTTCCGCTTTCTGGGCACACGGTATAGAAAACCGGATTTTCCGTATCACCATAGCGTTTTCCGGAAGATCCAATCAAAATAACGGTTTCACCCACTGCGGCCAGCTTGCACTCATGGTACTCCCGGTCGTCATTGATGCAGCGGTTTGTCCCATCCTCCAGGTCATATGTAAAGATCAAAACCCGGTCTGTGCGCTTTACGGTATAGTTCTCGCCCGCGTAAACAATCCGCTTTCCAGCTACCGCATAGCAGGAAACCTCAACCATCGGGGCGCTGACCGGCGTTAATATCCCGGTCGCCTCTTCAAACAGGAACAGACGGTTTCTCCTTTTATTGATGATCCCTCTGCCATTGTACCAGAAGGGCACTTCATCAAAAATTACATAATCCGCATTTTCTTTTCTGGATTTGGCTACCGCAGCCCGCTCCTCTTCGCTCATTTTATAATAGTCGGGAACTTCTGCATCGCAGCAGGCTTCCAGCAGATACCTGCCGTCAGAAAGCTTCTGAATCCCGCTTACCCTTACCGGAACTGAAAATGCCTTCTTCCCTTCTCCGCCGTGAATGCAAATACGGTTAAATACGGTAAGCTCCTCCGTCTCCATTCTCCTTTGGTCAGCATCGGATCTGGCATCCGCGAACAGAATCGTATCCCCATCATCCCAGAGAAAGGCCCCCATTTTGTCGGAGGATGTGAGCTGCGCAAATCCTGCTTCCTGCTTTAGCCACAAATTCTGGTTATAGCCGTTTTTTTCGGGATCTGCCTCAGTAACCACAACTGCGGCTTTTTTTCCATCCGGGGAGCAGGTCAGCCTGGAAAGGAAACGGTACTTAAAAAATTCATTTAACTTTAATGGAGTCATAGGATCACTTTCCCGCCTTTCATCACAAAGCAGACCTTTGCCATATCTTCAATATGCTCCAGCGGATTTCCATCCAGGGCGATTATATCCGCGTATTTGCCTGCTGTAACAGAACCGATGTCATCCCACATCCGTACCAGATGAGCGCCGGTGCGGGTGGCGGCTGTTAATGCCTGAACCGGCGTCATGCCGGATTCACACATATATTTAAACTCATCATGCTGTTTTCCATGAGGATTGCAGGGGGAACCGCTGTCCGTTCCGAATACAATGGGAACCCCGGCTTCTAAGCACTTCCGGAAGCTCTTTTCATGGTACTCTCCGGCTTTTTTGGCCTTTTCCATGGCGTGAGGCGGAATGCCTTCTTCCTCTCCCCGCTCTAACATACGCCGAAAAGCGATAATCGTAGGCGTCAGATAGGTGCCGTGCTCCACCATCAGCTCCACACACTCATCATCCATAATGGTTCCATGTTCGATGGAAGTCACTCCCGCCCTTACAGCTGTTTTAATGCCATTTGTGCCGTGGGCATGGGTGGAGGAAGTGACGCCGTACATTTCCGCCACCTGACACATAGCCCGCATCTCTTCAAAAGTAAGCTGCTGGGCCCCAATGGTCGTACCCATGGTGGTTACTCCCCCGGTAGACATGAATTTCACCACATCCGCGCCATACTTGATCACAAAGCGGGCGGCTTTCATGGCCTGGTCCGCCCCATCTACCACCATGCCGTCGATAATATCATGGACAGTCTGCAGATAGGGACTATAGTGGGAATCCGCGTGGCCGCCTGTGGAACCGATGCAGGAACCGGAAGCCAAAAGTCTTGGCCCATCGTACATCCCACTGTTAAATGCTTTTTTCAGGGACACATCAATAAATCCCGGGGAACCCTGATTGCGCAGTGTGGTAAATCCGGCACGAAGCTGTGCCTGGGCGTTTTTCAGCCCCATTAACAGGGCATCTCCCACCAGCTGGGTGGCTGTAATCCGGAATGTATCCGGCGCTCCAAATTCGCTGATGTGAACATGACAGTCGATCAGGCCCGGCATTACAAATTTATCGCTCAGGTCGATCACCTCGCAGCCCTCTTCCCGGAAAGAGGCGGCATCCAGGACTTCCTGGATGCGCTCTCCTTCGATCAGAACAACCTGATTCTCACCGACCGTGCCGTCTGTAGAATGAAACAATTTCCCGCATTTAATTGCTTTCTTCATCAAATTGCTCCTTTCTGTCGTCCCTTATTCCTTGAGGGAATCCCGGTACTTCTGCAGATATTCCGCAGACTTCGCCAGATCTGCCTTCCACACATTTCCGGTGGGAATCATGGTCAGCGTAGAGTGAGCCGGAGTAACGGTGTTTTCCTTAATCGCGATCAGATCATCCTGGTCGATGGCATAACGTACCGCCTGACGCAGGTTAATATCATTCATCTTGCTGCCTTCCATCAGGTTAAAGAACAGGGTCGTTACAGAGGTAGACTCTCTCTCCAGAATGGTTACATTGGCAGCATCCTTTAAGGCGCCCCAGCTGCCTTCCGGCATACAATCGTCAATCTCGCCGCTTCTTAAAGCAGAGTAGGCGGTGCTCATATCAGACATCATCTTAATGTTCATGTATCGGATGTTGGGAGCCCACTCCGTATCCGGCATAAATCCCGGGTTGCGCTCAAAGGCCATCTCATAATCATTCACATACAGCATTGCGTAGGGGCCGCTGAACCAGCAGTTGTTGTTGAACTGCTCAGAACCCTGCTTCAGAGTATTCACGTCTCCGTACAGCACATCGGTGGAAGCGTCATAATTCTCCGCGTCAATGCCCTCGTTGATGCTAGATACCACATCCTTGGATACAATACCCAGAGTACTGATCGTTAAGAAGTTGATCAGCTGAGGAGTAGGAGTTTTGGTAGTAATCTTTACCACCTGGCATACGCCGTTTGCGTTGTCAACCTCGTCCCGGTTGTCGGTCAGGGCTGTAATGGGAGCCGGAGCCTCCTGGTTGAAGTAATCAAACACAGTCTGATCAGAACCGGAAACCTTAATATTCTTCAGCTCTTCCATATCTGTTAAGATGCCGATGGTATCCACGGAAGTCAGATTGGTATAGCCGCTGTTTAAAGGAATGGAGTTCTGGTCTTTAGCCCGCTCCAGAGTGTACACAACATCCTCCGCGCTTACCATCACTCCGGTATCCACTGCTTTTCCATCCTCTACCTTAGAGAAATTCACATTGTCCCGCAGCATGAAATAGAAGGTGGAATTGCCTTCCCCAATGGCAAAGGCTCGGCTTAAGGAGTATTCCGGAACCACTTGATCGTTTTCATCACAAGCAGTCAGGGAAATATAGGAATTTGCCTTCATCCAGAAGGTGCTTCCCTCCTCTGTACGGATCGGGTCAAAGTTGGGCGGGTTCGTATCAAACTGAGCCGCCACATAGGGACGGGTTTCGCTTAAACTGTCGTCCTTATATTTGCTGAAGCCAAAGAACCTGGGGGTGCTTCCTCCGCAGAAAATCGACTCCGGATCCACCACCTCGTTGTTAACGGCCACAAACCGGGTCCTGTTGTAAAGGGGAACCGTCCAGCACATCTCATCAACCAAACGGTTTTCAATCTCCGTATACTTCTCAATCGCTTCATCGCCGGTCAGCTGGGCAGCCTCATCGATCATGGCGGACAGCTCATCATCCACGATGGGCCAGTCATTGTAAGACCCGTCGTTGTGGTACAGCTGTCTCACCGCATAGTCCGGCGCGCCGGCGTCTGTCAGCCAGTTCAAAATATTAATATCATAGTTTCCGCTCTGCTGTACGGCCAGAGAAGAGGCCCGGTCCGGCTGAATATTGACAGTTACCTCAAACCCCGCTTTGGTCAGCTGGTCGCGGATGGTATTCGCTTCCATTTCAAAATTAGGACGGCTTAAAATGGTCAGAGGAATCGGATCCTCCCCGGACTGGCTTGCCGCCGCCTCGCCTCCGGTGTTGCTTCCCGGCTTTGCCGCTCTCTGCCTATTTCCGCAGGCAGTGATAGACGACACAACCATTGCGGAACACAGAAACAGTGCCAACGCTCTTTTTGCTTTCATATTAAATCTCCTCCTTTTAAAAATTTTCCATTTTTGAAATACGGTGACAGGCAACGAAATGCCCCGGCTCTACCTCCCGCATCACCGGATTTTCCGTCGAGCAGCAGGGCATGGCGTAAGGACATCTGCTGCTGAATCTGCAGCCCTTTTTCGGATTCACCGGACTGCTCAGCTCGCCCTTTAAGATCTGGCGCTCACGCTTTGCATCCGGGTCCAGAGAAGGAATTGCCTGTAAAAGCGCCTGGGTATACGGATGCAGCGGATTCTTATAAATCTGCCGCTTCGGCGCCTTTTCAATCAGCTGCCCCAGGTACATGACTCCTACATCGGTGGAAATATGTTTTACCACGCTTAAATTATGAGAAATAAAAATGTAGGTCAGGTTCAGTTCTTTCTGCAGATCGATCATTAGATTCAAAATCTGCGCCTGAATGGACACATCCAGAGCCGATACCGGTTCATCACACACGATAAACCTGGGGTTTACCGCCAAGGCTCTGGCTATAACAATACGCTGTCGGCGTCCCCCGTCAAACTCATGAGGATAGGCGTTCTGCACGCGCGCGGAAAGTCCCACCATATCCATCAGTTCCTCTACCCGGGAACGGATTTCCGCCTCAGAGGAATAAATCTTATGGAGCCGCAAAGGCTCCTCGATGATCTGAGACACGGTAAAGCGGGGATTCAAGGATGCGTAAGGGTCCTGGAAAATAATCTGCATATACTTTCTCAGAGAACGCATCTCCTGCTTATTCATGGCGGTGACATTCATGCCGTCAAAGAGCACCGTGCCGGAAGTAGGCTCATGGAGGCGGAGGATTGCCCGTCCCAGGGTGCTTTTTCCGCATCCGCTTTCCCCTACAATGCCCAGGGTCTCGCCCTCATTGATCGTAAAGCTTACGTCATCCACCGCGTGAAGATACCCTTTTGGCACCTGGAAATATTTTTTTAGGTTTCTGACTTCCAATAAGGTTCCCATTACTGCCCACCTCCCTTAAACAAGTCGAAATGACACCGGAATGCCTGCCCGGTTTCCGAGTCGAACCGCTCCGGCGGCAGCTCTTTTTTACAGATCTCAGAACAGTACTTGCACCGGGGATGGAATTTACATCCTTCTGGCAAGGCGGCCGGGTTGGGGATGGAACCTTCGATGGGCGTCAGCCGTACATCATCGTCCTCCAGCCTGGGAATGGATTCAAAGAGGCCGCGGGTGTAGGGATGGCGGGGATTTTTATAAACCGTTCTTACCAGCCCGGATTCTGCGATCTCTCCCGCGTACATAATGCACACCTTATCACAGGTTTCCGCTACTACCCCCAGATCATGGGTAATCAGAATCAGGGACATATTGGACTTTCCAATCAGCTCCCGCATCAGCTCCAGCACCTGGGCCTGGATGGTTACATCCAACGCTGTTGTCGGTTCATCCGCAATCAGCAGTTCCGGGCTGCATAAAAGGGCCATAGCAATGATGATACGCTGCTTCATGCCGCCGGAAAGCTGGTGGGGATAATCCTTAAACCGGTCCCTGCGGATTCCTACGGTTTCCATTAACTTTTTGCACTGTTCCTCCGCCTCTTTCCTGCTGGCTTTCGTGTGCTTCCTTACAACCTCTACCATCTGTTTTCCAATAGGCATGGTGGGGTTTAAGGCCGTCATGGGATCCTGGAAAATCATGGAGATACCGTTTCCGCGGATTCTCTCATTTTCCTTTTCCGTATTTTCGATGATATTTTTTCCTTTAAAATAAATCTCCCCGCCTGTGATAATTCCCGGCGGATACGGCACCAGCTGCATAATGGACAGGGCCGTGGTGGTTTTTCCCGCTCCGGTTTCCCCTACAAGCCCCATGCTTTCGCCTTTTTCCAGGCTGAAGGAGACGCCGCTGACCGCCTTTACTTTGCGGTCTTCCGTCACATAATTTACATAAAGGTCTTTTACCTCAAGCAATTTTTCTGCCACAATCCTTCCTCCCTTACTTCATCTTCGGATCCAGGGCATCCCGCAGTCCGTCTCCGAAAAAGTTAAATGCCAGCACGATCAGGATAATCGCGAGTCCTGGGAAAATCGCCATATAAGAGTGCTCTTCCAGGTAGGTGCTTCCCACCCGCAGCACATTGCCCCATTCCGGAATATGGGACGGAATACCAATTCCCAGATAGCTTAAGGTACTGGTGGAAATAACAGCGGTTCCGATCTCAAGGGTAGAACGCACGATTACCGGCGCAAGGGAGTTTGGAATAATGTGTTTAAAAATAATGATCCGGTTGGTGGCCCCGCAGGCCCTTGCCGCCTCTACAAACTCCGAATTGGCAAGGCCAAGAACCGTTCCCCGTATCAGACGGGCATAGGCCGGGATTCCCGCTATGCTGACTGCCATGATCAGCGAAATGGTGCTCGCGCCAAAGGATGCGATAATGGCGATGGCCAGCAAAATGGACGGGATCGCGTACAAAGTGTCAAGGGCACGCATGATCACATTGTCCACTGCCTTTCCATAGTATCCCGCAATGGCTCCCATGGTTCCGCCTACCAGGAGGGGAATCACAATGGCCGCTATACCTACGCTCAAGGAAATGCGCGCACCGAACACGATTCTGGAAAAGATGCAGCGCCCAAAGTTATCTGTGCCGAAGGGATAGGCCAGGCACGGAGTTATAAACAGCGCATCATAGTTATTGTCCACGGATACCGCGTAATCAAAGGTCAGATAACTGCAGATTGAAATGGAAATCAGGAAGCTGACAATAAACATGCCGATCACTGCCATGTAGTTGCGAAACAGGCGGCGCATAATGTCGATCCATTCAATGGAAATTTCCTTATTTTTCTGGGTCAGACGCTTATACAAAGTGATCACAAGCACCAGGGCAAACAGATTTCCAGTCACGACCGTAAGCAAAAGCGGAAGCAGGATCCATTTCAGCTTTGGATTAATGTTATGGTCGTCCACATGCCTTACCAGCAGAACCGCCACAAATATATAGAAGATCTGCACAATGGACAGCAGGATCATGCCCAGGTCAAAGTAATAGGGAATCAGCGGCTTAAAGGTGTTAAGAGCTGATACCAGCATAACCATGGCCAGATTGGCGATCATAAATACGGACAGCTGATATTCAATGCTTTTCTTCTTCGTAATCAGGTACATGCCCGCGATGGTGCCAAAGAAGTTTCCGGTCAGGACAAAAGCGATCATGGGAATACCCATGCCTCTGGTTCCCCGGCTGAGCTCTCCTTTTTTCAGCACATCGTTTTTGATCTTCCGATACACGATATACATATAGAGAGACATAAGCAGATATAAACTGGCCGCAGTCATCATGCCTGTCTTCACTGTTTTGGTAATAAAATCATAACTGGCCAGCAGAAAAATCAATGTCAGGATCATGGTCGCGCCCATGGAGAAGGCGATGGTTTTATACTCGGTAAAACCGCCCAGCTTGATTTTATTCATTTTTTGCTGATATTCTGTTACCTTCACTTTATGTCCCTCCTTCCTAGTAGTTCTTCAGCTGTGTCTTGATTCTGGGGTCGATAAATGTGTAAAGAATATCTACCAGCAGGTTTGCAAAGCTGATGGCCACAGAACAGTATACCACGCTGGCTACAACAGCCGGCGTATCCGGCACAAACTCTTTTTCTACAATGTAGGTTCCAATACCGCTGATTCCAAATACCTTCTCGGTGGTGGGCGCTCCCGCGATAATGCCGCCGAACTGCATGCCTACCATTGTGATGATGGGAATCAGGGCGTTTCTTAAAATGTGGCGGAAGGTAACAACCCGCTCGCTTAAGCCCTTGGCCCGCGCGGTCATAATATAGTCGGAGGACTTTACCTCCAGCATACTGGATCTTGTCATCCGGGCAATGCCTGCCGCGTATACCGTTCCCAGAACAAAGGCAGGCATGATAATGCTCTTCCACTCTCCCGGCTTATAAATCGCCGGCAGCCATCCCAGTTTGATTGAGAAGTTTAAAACCAGCATCAGTCCCAGCCAGAACTGGGGAATTGATAAAGCCAGCAGCACGATCAGCATGGAAAGATTGTCAAAGGCGCTGTACTGACGGATTGCGGAAATGACGCCCACAATGATTCCCGTAAGAACCGCCCAGGTCAGTGAACACAAGGCCAGCTGGATCGTTACCGGGAATCTTCTGGCGATTGCCTCGCTGATGATTTCATTTCCCACATAAGAACGGCCCAGGTCAAAGGTCGCGATCCGCTTTACCGTGTCTAAGAACTGCACCAGATAGGGCTTATTCAGTCCATAGATCTCCCGGAACTGTTCGATCTGCTCCGGAGTCGCCTTATCCCCCAGAATATTCACCGCCGGGTCCGACGGAGAGATATACAGGATGGAAAATACCAGAAAGATTACGCCCAGCAGCACGAAAACCAGCATGGCCATCCGCTCTACCGTAAACTTCAGGTAAGGCCTCATATAAAGAGCAATCAGCAGGTACATTGGAAAAGACACAATGACGGAAAACACCAAAAACGGTGCTTTGCTTAACAACGCCACAAAGGTATCATGAAACTCGCTGGTCCGGCTGATATCAAATCCTTCCGCTTCCAGAAGCCGGTCAATCTGCCCTTCAAACTCCTGACAGGCAATTTTGTCCGCCTGGCGCTTCATGTCCCCTTCCGGCTCGCTCTTTTTGAAAAACTCATTTTTCCGCCGGATCTGCTGCAGGGCTTCCGCCTCCAAAGCTGCCAGCACTCCCTGAGCCGTCAGTTCTTTCGTCAGCTGCTCCCTGCGGGTTCTGGCCGGATTATTTTCCTTATTCGCCATCTGTACCAGCTTGACGATCACAAGCGTAATGCAGCCGAATAACAGGGAAAGCACGCGGTAAACTCCATTGCGCTTCATATGCTCATAGGTTGATACAATCTTTACCGCCAGCTTATTCAAACTGCTGCCTTCCGTATGATTCATACGCTCCCACCTCCTATTTTTTCTGTCCTAAGCCGAGCTGTTTTCTGTCAATATCCACGGTTCCGGTCTACCAGGTTATCAAGAGGCTCTCCCCTAGACATCCGGATCAGATTTTCAAAAAATATGTCAAAACACCTGTGAATATAATTTTCTTCGTCATCGCAGCCCATATGAGGCGTCATAACAAGATTTTTCGCCGTCCACAGCGGGGAATCGGAAGGGAGGGGTTCCTGATCATAAACATCCAGCACCGCGCCGGAAATCTTTTCCGTCTCAAGAGCCTCCAATAAAGCCTCCGTATCCAGCACCTTGCCTCTGCAGATATTGGAGAAACCCGCCCCATCCTTCATGGCCGCAAACTCCTCTGCCCCAAAGAAATGGTAGTTTTCCTTTGTCCCCGGCATGGTCAGGAATACGTAATCCGCCTCCGGAAGAACTTCCTTCAGATGATCCGGATGGACGATCTTCTCAAATCCCTCTTTTTCCGTAACGGCCGGATCTGCGCCAATGACCCGGATTCCCAGAGTCTTTGCCGCCTGAGCCACTGCGGAGCCCTGTTTGCCGCAGCCCACCACCAGTACGGTCTTGCCTTCTACGATAGTAAGGAAATGGCCGTCCCACCGGCTTTCTCTCTGGGCGGTGTAAAGTCTTGGCATATCATTTCCCAGCATCAGCATGACCATCATGGCAAATTCCCGCGTCTTCGGAGCGTGGGCCCCCCGGCTGTTGGATAACATCGTCTGCTTAGGCAGCCAATCAAGGGGGACAAGATGCTCAACGCCTGCCCCGATAATATGGATATATTTTACATGAGGCGCCTTTTCTTTAAAGGTATCTAGCGGAAACATATATCCGATGATGGCATCCTGATCCGCCACGGCTTCATAGAACATTTCATAATCCCGCTCTGTCCATCCCGGAGCATCCTCAAAGCTGGTGGAGGTCCGGCAGATTTCAAATTCTGCCAGCTCCCGAACCATCGGATGCCGCTCCAACGCCGCCTCCAGCCTCTCTTGGTTCATCCGGAAGACCTTTTTGCTGTCCTCTGCCGTTAAAATCAAAACTTTCATCTTTTCCACGGATTTTACTCCTCCCATCAGTAGCCTTTCGCCAGATCCAGCTGGTTCTCAAGAGGACGCCCTTCCTTCATATTGCGAAGGTTCCGGATGGTCAAATCCAGGGTGCGCGGAATGTAGTTAATCAGGTCATCCGAAGAGATGTGGGGCAGGATGAACAAATTCGGCGTATCCCAGAAGAAGTGATCCTTGGGAAGGGGCTCCTGACAGAACACATCGGAAATCGCTCCGGAAAGCTTTCCTAAGGATAATGCCTCATGAAGGGCCCATTCGTCTACCACCGGCCCGCGAGCAATATTGATTAATCCGGCGTGCTCCGGCAGCCAGCTGAGGGTTTCCTTATTGATCATTCCTCTGGTGGCGTCGGTCAGCGGAACGTGCAGAGATACAATGTCAGCCCGCTCAAAAGCCTCTTTCATCCGCTCAACGGGAAGCATCTCATCGCAGTATTCATTGTCATATACCGGATCGTTTACTCCGATTACATACATCCCCAGCCGCTTTGCCTGACGGGCCATCTCTCCGCCCTGGTGTCCGACTCCTACTACAACCAAGGTTCTTCCTTTAATCACGGAAGTAAAATTCCTATCCCACTTTCCTTTTTTCTGGGAGTAGGCCAGACGTGGAATCCCCGCGTTAATCATGTACAGGAACATGGCAAAGGACTCTCCGGATTTCGGAAGGTGAACGCCCCGGTTATTGATTACGGCAATGCCTTCCGGAACCCAGTCAAAGGGCGTCACATGCTCTACACCAGAACTGATAAAATGAATCACCTTCAATTCCGGCGCGTATTCTTTAATATTCTGCTGGGGAAGCGTGTAGCATACCAGGATATCCGCAGTCTTCATATAGCCGTAATACTCATCCAGGTCTTCCTGAGACCACTGGGCCACCGGGTCCGCATCGCTGCAGCCAATGGTAATATGCAGTTCATCCGCCAAATCCGGGTTCCGGTCCAGAAGACCCTGCACCTGCTGCCAGGTTGTATTGAATACCTGCGGTGAACCGTCGCTGTTCTCAATGTGAATGTGTGTCTTTCCCTGATACATTTTCCTTATCCTCCTTTATGCGTTACGCTTGATAAACAATATTCCCGTTGATAATGGTATAAAGGGCCTGAGAGCCAAGATCCCGCAGCGGATTCTGACTGTGAATTACAATGTCTGCATCTTTGCCCGCCTCCAGGCTTCCCACCCGGCTGTCCACTCCCATGATCCTGGCCGGGTTGATGGTAATGCATTCCCATGCCTTCTGTTCCTCCAACCCGGAATTCATAGCCAGGCCCGCGCACATCGGCAGCCGCTCAATGGGCACCACCGGGGCATCCGTAATGATCGCCACATCCAGCCCCGCGTCTGATAAAATCTTTACCGTGTCAAAGGTCTTATTGCGGACCTCTGGTTTCGTCTTGTCCCCAAAAGAGGGCCCGATCAGCACCGGGTACCCTTCTTTGGCCAAAATTTCCGTGATCAGATGGCCTTCCGTACAGTGATCGATGGTCAGCTTCAGCCCAAATTCTTTCGCAATCCGGATGGCTGTGCAGATATCGTCCGCCCGGTGCACATGGGCTTTTAAAGGAATCTCTTTGCGGATCACCGGAAGCAGCGCTTCCATCTTCATGTCAAAGGGGGGCCGCTTTCTTCCATCCTTTCCCGAAGCCTCATAGGCATCGATCTCCTGGGCGTAGCGCTCCGCCTTAAACAGCGCCTCCCGCAGCAGAGCCGCTACCGCCATGCGGCTGTAGGGGGATTTGCCCTTCAGCCCATAGCTGCTTTTCGGGTTTTCGCCAAAAGCGGCTTTCATCGCCATTGGCTCCATGATCACCATATCGTCTACCCGTTTTCCCCAGGTTTTGATGGCCGCGAAGGAACCGCCGATCACATTGCCGCTGCCTGGCCCCGCCGCCACGGTGGTCACACCGCCTCTTCTGGCATTCTCAAAGCATTCGTCCATGGGATCAATGGAGTCGATTCCTCGCAGATGAGGGGTAATGGGATCCATCTCCTCATTGGCATCGTCTCCCTCCCACCGGAGTCCGCTGCCCATCAAGCCAATATGGCAGTGGGCGTCAATCAATCCCGGCGTTACAAGATGGCCTTTCGCGTCAATCTCCCTGGCCGCCTCCGGCTTTTCAATGTTTTCGCCTACTGCCGCGATTTTTCCGTTTTCAATCAGAATCTGACCATTTGGATATTCCGCGCCAGCCATGGTTTTAATCCGGCCATTTTTAATGTACAGCACCCAGATATTCCCCCTTTTGAGTAATATTTCAAATTTTTTCAGTATTTTCTTAATCAATATAAAAACAATACTAAATTTTCACGTAAATACGGCAAAAAACGTCTAATCACAGTTTAATAAAACAATCGATTCTTTTGCGGACATTTTTAGTTCAATAACATGTATTTTAACATGCATTTATATATTTCTCTTATTTTCATCGACTCATTCTGCAAAAATATAGTGCATGTTGCACATTTTTTGACAGGGAATTTTCTGCAGTATTTTCCCAGCCTCTTCCACATCAATCTATTTTGTGGTACAATCTCCAAAGTAAGTATTTGATAGGAGATTTATGACATGAGGTCAGTCATCAACATTCAATCCGCTGTCCGTTCCCAGCTGGATCCCGGAAAGCTGTGCAGCTTTGACGTGGGGTACAGCAATGAATACCCAAAAACTATGATCCACCAGGACGCCCGGTTCTGGCTGGTTACACAGGGTTCTGGTAAATTGCTGCTTCAAAATAATGTTTACGAACTAAAACCCAATATGCTGATCTCAATTTTACCATGGCAGGTCAGCGACATCATTGAGATTACCGCCCCGTTTCAGTACACTGTAATTGCATATAACTATGATACTGTGCTTCGGGCCGCAAAGATTTTCAACGATCAGGAGGGATTAGCCGAATCGATCATTACCCGCATGGAAGCCAATCCTGTTGCGGAGCTGAAGGAGGAGAATAAAACCATAGGGAATCTGGTAAATACTCTTTCTATCGAATTAGGGAAAGAGTCCTCTCTGGTTTCTCCCCCTCCCCCAGCACAAGTTCCCCTACATAATGTTTATGTGGTCAGTCTCTTAGTTCAGCTGATTGTGGAGTTTACCCGTTTATGCCAGACACAAAAATCCAAGCCTGTAGAGACAAGAACCGACTATACCGAGGTTCTGCGCTATATTTACCTCCACTGCAGCGAAAAGCTGACCCTGGAAAAGCTGGCTTCCTTATTTTATTGCAGCCCTTCCACCATCAGTTCCTACCTTACGAAAACTACAGGATTATCTTTTTTCGATTTATTAAATGAAATGAGGATCGGAAAAGCTATTAACTTTATCATGTATACGGATTTTACCCTAAAAGAGCTGTCAGAATTTCTCGGCTATGTGGATGAATCCCACCTTTCTAAGGCATTTAATGCCTGCACCGGTTCCAAAATAAGCGAATACCGCAAGGTATACCAAAAAGTGGAAAACATCTGCAGAATTGAAAAAAGCCATATTGCTTATACAATCATCAACTACATTTACCGAAACTATGCGGAAGATCTGAATGCCTCCGACCTGGCTCACCGCTTTGGCCTTTCCGTACAAAAAATGAACGAGCTGCTGCTCTATCAGGTGGAGGAGAATTTTACCGGCTTTCTGAATCTAATCCGCGTAAAACACGCCTGCGAGCTTCTGCTTATTCCATCCAAAACCGTGATGGAGGTTGCCTATGAGGTAGGATACAAAAACCCCAAAACCTTCACCCGCAACTTTCTGAAAATCGAGGGCATGACGCCCCAGTCCTTCAAGCAGCGCTACGCCGGGGAAGCCTCGGAATAAGAAAAAGAGGATCGGATGAACTCCCAGGCGGAATTCTCCGATCCTCTTCTTCTATTTGACTAAAACCCTCACTTTACAATGCTGGTACCTGAAATCTTCTCATAATATTTTACGATGGCGGAATGATCGTCTTTATCACAGCCCTCTGCTCTCAAGAACTGCATAATCTCCATCAGCTGGGCGGTCAGGGGAGACGGGGCGGAAATCGCGTGCGCCGCGTTCAAGGCATTGTTCAGGTCCTTAATGTGCAGCTCGATGCGGAAACCAGGTTTGTAGTTGCCATCCAGCATCATCGGCGCCTTGGCGTCCATAACGGTAGAACCTGCCAGACCGCCGCGGATGGCCTGATATACCAGCTCCGGATCGGTGCCTGCCTTCTTTGCAAAGGTCAAAGCCTCGGATACTGCCGCGATGTTGATCGCTACTACCATCTGGTTGGCCAGCTTAGCCACATTGCCGGAACCCAGCTCGCCCACATAGACAACGGAGCCTGCCATCACCATCAGCATATCGTAGAACCGGTCAAACAGCTCTTTCTTACCGCCGCACATAACGGACAGGGTGCCGTCAATGGCCTTCGGCTCTCCGCCTGAAACCGGGCAGTCCATCATCTCAATACCCTTCTTAGCCAGCTCCGCGCCGATTGCTTTGGACTCAGTAGGATCGATGGAGCTCATATCAATCACAACCAGGCCAGGCTTTGCCCCCTCTGCAACGCCATTCTCGCCCAGAACTGCCGCTCTTACATGAGGAGAATTGGGAACCATGGTGATTACTACATCAACCTGGGAAGCCACTTCCTTGCTGCTTTCTGCCGCAGCTGCGCCGCAGGAAGCCAGGTCTTCAACCGCCTCTTTGTTTAAGTCAAACACTACCAGCTCATAACCTGCCTTGATCAGGTTCTTTGCCATCGGTCTTCCCATAATTCCCAATCCAATAAATCCAACTTTCATCTTTCATTCCTCACTTTCCTTATTTTTAAGAAAACGATACTACGATATTAATATTTTAACATTTTTCTAGGATAATGGAGGACAAAGTCAAGACAATTCCATGTATTTTAACAGAATTTTATTAATGGATCCAGAGGTTTGGCTCCTGGCGTAATAGCTTAAATACTTTTCTAGTATCGGCATTTATACCTTAGTCTTGCATGAAGGTCAGCGCGACTTCTGAGCAATTCTTGTATCGCATTGTATTGTACTGCCATTGGTTTTCCTTCTTTGGGGAGTAATCTTTATGATTATTATACTAAAATGTTCCCCAATAGTATTAGCTCAAGACATAATATGCCCAAAACTCCCCTGCATTATTAACTTATAATTATTTAGAAATAGCCGGAGGAAGGTTTACCTGTCTATTTTATTCAGCGATTTGATTGTATCTGCGTCAACATCAAAAAATGAAAAGGAGCGTCAATCCGCTCCCTTCCCCTCTACTGCTTTACTCAATTTTGTCTAAACACTTGGGCATTGACAAAACCACACACCCACTTCAGGTATTCGTCCCGCCAGCATTCCTTCAGCCATCTTACTTAACACTGGCTTTTCAATCAAAAGAGTTATTTCTAAAACATGGTCAGGAGTGAATTGTACCCCAGCAGCAAGTGCTTTCTCAACAGTATCTTACCGCCTTGATTCCCGGACGGCAGACTTCGGCCTTAGCGGGGCGTTACGCTATTTCATAGCCAAACCAGCATTCGGCAAATTCTCTGCTGCTGATTATATTGTTCTTCGCTTTATAATTAACTATTAACTATATTTATTAATTGATTTTCCAGTATCCGGTTTTATTGGACCCAATGCGCACAATCTTACCCTTATTTTTTAATTCTTTCATTATCCTGCTTATTTTTCGACCACTAAATCCCGTAACTGCTTCTATCTCTTTGGCGGTAATACTGGGTTTTTGACATAATAGCTTAAATACTCTTGCTGCATCACCATTTATATCGCCGTTTATATCGCCATTTATATCGCCATTTATATCGCCATTTATATCGCCATTGGCAATGACGGGCATTTCCTGTACATTCTCAACGGGAAATGTAACCTTTATAAAGTGTTCCGATATTTCAAATATGTCTTTAGAATATGCCTTCAATATCCTGCTCATACCTGAACCGAGCTGTTCCACCAAGCCGACATCCTTGAATACTCGCATCAGCTCCCTATTTCTGGGCATACTGCTGCAGCTGAAGAAATCATCAATACTTTGTCCGGAGATAAGTCCGCCATAGGATGTCATCATAATTCTGTCGCTGAAAATCTCAAATACCGGAGGTATCTCCCTCGTAAAGTCATTATGAACAATAGCATTGATGACCGCTTCTCTAAGGGCCACAGGATCAATCAGATTCTTCTCTATCCTCGTTGTACTTGTCACTTTCGCAAGAGTAATATTTTCAATTTTCAGCTTGTCTAAAACATTCTTTGTCGCCTTGATCAGGGAACAGTATCCATACTCTTCATTTTCAATTAGATCGACTTTATCTGTTCCTGCATATTTTGCCACTTTAATTGAAACGCCATTCTCATCCGCTAACAGATAGGCGATATAATTATATTTCCCGTCCGGTGTAAGCAACTCCAGACTGTTCGCAAAATTCTGATTCAGTTCAAAGCCTCTCTCCTGATAATAAATCTTTAATTGCGAAAAACTCAGATCCTGCCTCGGTGACAATATATTTCTCAATGTTGTATGAATCCTCTTCGCATATAGATCATCGATCATTGCCGTTGTCATCGGCTGCGTAGATGTCCCGATCCTTGTAAAACACCCTGTTGGAGACATTCCTTGACTTCTAATATAGTATGGCTTTTCCAAACCGCTGGAGATAATGATTTTTATGACTGGAACATTCTCAATAATTTCCGTAACAACATCAAACAATCCCATAGTAGAGGGAAGGATATTATTCTTGATACGATCTGCGATCTTTAACTGTGTCGCATCTAAATCCTCGTTTTTGATAGGATGTCCGTCGTCGCCTATTCCAATATAAAGAATACCTCCCTCCTGATTATTTAGGAAAGCCACGACCTCTTTTTCCATTTTGTCATTTAAAACTGATTTAAACTCTACACGATTACTTTCTTGCAACATATAATATCCCCACATTTATAAGACGTTTTGATTTATATGCCTCTTCCATCCAAATACTGAATAGCTGTCGAGATTAAAGCCAAGCATCGTTTATAAAAATACTCATAATGTCTTTTATCCCGAATATCTATTTTTCCCGTTTCATGGTGCCTTATTCTAAAATTATTACCAATCAAAGTAAGCTCATGAAACTCTTTTTCAAACAAATCTATTTGTTCTTCCTCTCCAACCTCACGACACATTCACAATGCCCTGACCCCCCAAACATATCACAGCATCCAACCCGCTTCACCTCATACCCTCTCTCCCCCAGATACTTCACATCCCGGGCCAGGGTAGCGGAATCGCAGCTCACATACACCACCCGCTTCGGCCCCATCTTCACAATGGTATCCAGGCACACGGAGTCGCAGCCCTTTCTGGGCGGGTCCACCACAATCACATCGGCGTAGGCCTGATTCTCCTCATACTCTCTGGGCAGCACCTCCTCCGCCTTCCCCACAAAAAACTGCGCGTTCTCAATCCCGTTAATCCGCGCGTTCTCCCTGGCGTC
>CALWQV010000003.1 GCA_944383785.1 uncultured Enterocloster sp.
CTCTAATCCGAGGCTTAAAAATCCGTTGATTACGACCAATGACAGGATAGGCTTTTTGCGGTACCCTCCCTCAAAATTGAAAGGAGAATATGATATGGGATTATCTTTAAGAGAAGAACTGGAGCGTTATCAAAATTCGGGAAGCATTTATCAGGATACGCGAACCAAAAAAGATGGGACAAGGTCATGGTGCATTGCTTTTTATTATGATGACATCAACGGACGGAAACAAAGGAAAGTGATTTCTGCTGGGAACAGGGATGACTTGGAGGCAAAGCGTGATAAATTTCTTACAGACCTCTACTTTGAAAAACGCCGAATGCTGGAAGAAAGAGCTATAGAGCTGGAACGGCAAAGGAAAGCGGCGGAACAGGTTGTCCCTTACTCTTCTGCTGTTTCTATGGCTCCTCCTGCGAAACAGCCATGCAGTGTGACGGTGCAGGAAGCGTATGAAAAGTTTTTGGAAACCTATAAGAGCACAGTGGCCTACTCCACTTATAAAACCGAATGCACTACCAAAAATCGGATATGCGGGTATCTGGGCAGGAAGAAGGTGGCTGAACTGGAGTATGATGACTTCCAGAAAATGATAAATGCGGTTTCCTTTGAGGACGGCATTCCAGCTCCTTACTCGAGCGTATTTGCCATTATGTCAAAGTTTAAGAGGGTTTTAAGATACTGCTGGCAAAAGAAATGGCTGACCCATGACGAACTGGACTGTATCACTGCAAATGTTAAGATACCGACTGCTGTAAAAAACAGTGACCGTGCAGAGCAGACGAAGATAGCAAAGTTTAGGGATTTTGAGCAGTTGGGTGAAATTTTATCCTTGGTTGAGGGGAACCGGTTTTATTATCTGACGCTTCGGATCCTGCTGGTCACTGGGTTAAGGCCTGGGGAATTCTTTGCATTGAAACTGGAAAACATTAACCGAGAACATGAGCGGATATACATCGAGAACGCGGTTACCGCTAATGAAAAAAAGAAAGACTGGGAGCCTAATGTTAAAATCGGCAGTCCAAAGAATAAAGGTTCAAAGCGTTATGTGCCGTTGCCCAAAGAACTGTTCCGATACTTTGACGAACTGGAGGAGCTTATGAAGCAGAGCGGCAGGCGCAAAGAATCTTACTGCTACGGCAATGGAAATTTGGCGATTGTATCAAATCGGGGGACACTGATAACCGCAGGCAGTTTCGGGAAAAATATGAACACCTATATAAAAGCAAAATCCAGCAAAGCCAGCATTACATTAGGAATACCAAGGCATTGTTATCAGGAACTTCTGGACAGGGTAGGTGCAAAGGACAGCGATATTGAAAGAAGCGTCGGACATGTACTGCCAGGGATTGGAAACAAGAGTTATAAGACGAATGAAGCCTATCTGACGAGACTGCTTCCGTATATTCTGGAAATGGATCAGCGGATTGAAGCGGAATACCAGAAGGCAAGAAAGCGGAAGTAAAGATACGCCAGCAGTCGTGGGGGCATATGCCCTGGGACTGCTGGTTCTTTTGTTTTTGGCTGTGTTTATCAGAAAAAAATAAAGCCGCTTGCAGAGTTGTATGCATGTAGTATAATGAAAGTAGCAGTTGCTCGCAGTGATGAACGGTTGCTCGGCAAGCAAAGGTACTTCTGCTTACAGAGATGGCGTGGATGGCTGACAAAAATTGGAGGAGAAAGCGATTTTATGGGGAAAGTGTTGAAAATTGGGCGCTTATGAGGAGTGTTGGAAATTTATTAAAATCCGTGATATACTGTGAGCCATATGGAGCGTTTATTATGGAAAAGAGGATTACTATGAATGGGAAAAATATATGGATGCATTTCTGGACCATTACCCACCACCGGAATCTGGTGCGCAGCCATTGCTTTAGAATCGGACTTTACTGGCAGGGACTGACCCATGATTTGTCAAAATATAGTCCGGAGGAATTTTGGACGGGGGTTCGCTATTATCAGGGGAACCGGAGCCCCAATGCAGCGGAGCGGGAAACGCTGGGGTATTCCAAGGCATGGCTCCATCATAAGGGCCGCAATAAGCATCACTATGAATATTGGATTGATGTTTCTCTTAATAAGGAAGAAGGATTGGTGGGCAATAAGATGCCTTTAAGATATGTAGCGGAGATGGTCTGCGACCGGATTGCGGCCTGCCAGGTGTATAAGGGCGCGGCTTATACCACAGCTTCTCCCTGGGAGTATTATGAGCGGACAAAAAAATACATAACCATCCATCCGGAAACCAGAGCGCTGTTAGAAAAGCTGCTGCTGATCCTGCGGGATCAGGGGGAAGAGGCGGTTTACGCTTATATGCGTCGGCTGCTGAAAAGAGGGCGCTATTAAATCATTTGCTGCGAAAGGCTGCCCTGGCGGTTCGCCGGTTATAAGGAGGGAAAGGCCCGCATATACTGATAGCAGGACAAATCTGTGAATCAGAGGTGATGGGGGACGAGATACAGGTCAGTCATATGGGCGGCCGCGGCAGGGCTTTTAATCCCTTATTTAACAACCTTGGCCTGGGCGGGGACTGAGGGCGCTCAGGAGCCGCAGTGGCAGGAACAGCCTAAAGAGGATTCGAAATACCGGATTTTTCTGGATCGCGGCCAGGAGGGAGTCTGGCTGGATTTGGAGGAATATTTGCCCGGTGTATTGGCTGTGGAGATTCCGGCCCAGTATGAACCGGAGGCGCTGAAAGCCCAGGCGGTGATTGCCAGAACTTACATCCGCAAGCAGATGAAGGAGACGAAAGAGGGGACCCTGGAGATTCAGGAGTCCGCTCTGGATATGGATTATCCGCAGCTTGACCAGCTGCGCCAGAAGTGGGGGACGGAGGAATTTCCGGCGCTGTATGAGAAATTGGAAATTGCGGTAAAGGATACGAAAGGGATGGTTATGACCTACGAAGGGGATTATATTGACCCTATGTTCTGCCGCACCAGCGCAGGGATGACCCGTCGGGGAGACGAGAATCATCCGTATTTAGAGCCGGTTGAGTGTCCGGGGGATCCGCAGGCTCCGGGGTTTACGCAGATTTTGGCCTGGGACGCCAGGGAGTTTGCGCAGCTGGTCAACCAGATTCCGCCTGGCGCGGGAGAGGCGGAGACGGCGGCCATTTTGCCGGAGCAGATTCCGGAGTCCATCCAGATCGTGGAGCGGGAGGAGGGCGGATATGTAAGGCAGATTTCCATTGGCGGCAGGCTCCTTTCCGGCGAGGCAGTGCAGTACGGCCTGGGACTTAATTCCTGTGCTTTTGAGCTGGAAGGCCAGGGGGGCGGAGTGCGGGCGCGGGCTTTGGGAAGCGGCCACGGCTACGGGCTCAGTCAGACGGAGGCGAACCGTAAGGCGAAAGAAGGGTGGACGGCGGAAGAGATCCTGAAGTATTTTTATAAAAATATTGAGCTGGTTGCTGAATAAGAACTATCGCTTTGGTAAGAATATTACCGAGGTGATAAAACGTGAAGGACAAGATCAACCAGATGCTGAGGGACAAAATGTTCCTCGTCATACTCGTACTTGGCCTGCTGACTATTGTAGCCGCAGCAGGCGTATTTACAATTCAAAGAGGAAACCGGCAGGAGTCCAGCCCATATTTGGAGATGCCGGGGCCAAACGTCATTGCGCAGGAGGAGCAGGAACCGGTTCAGGAGGGAACTCAGGTGGCCGGGGCTTCCAATGCGGATTCCGCCAAGGATGAGGAAGTGGAGATCGCCCAGGGGACGCTTCCCGCAGGCAATGCAGGCGACGACCTGGCGGCGGAAGCAGGAGCCGGAAAGGAAGCGGCCGCGCCGCTGGTGCTGAATTTTACGGATACCAGCAAGATGAGCTGGCCGGTCCGTGGAAATGTGGTTTTGGACTACAGCATGGATCAAACCATCTATTTCCCGACTCTGGACCAGTACAAATGCAATCCCGGAATTGTCATCCAGTCAGAAGTCAGCCAGCCTGTAGCAGCTCCCGCCAATGCCAGGGTGCTGGAGGTTGGAAACAACGAGGAAATAGGCAATTACGTGAGGATGGACCTGGGCGGCGGATACGAAGCGGTGTGCGGACAGCTGAAGGAGATCGCGGCAGTAGAAGGAGAGTACCTGGAAGCCGGGCAGACCATCGGCTATGTATCAGAGCCCACAAAATATTATTCTGTTGAGGGCGTCAACGTCTATTTTCAGTTCCAAAAAGACGGAACAGCCGTAGATCCGCTGGATTATATGGAGTAAAACAGAAAAATCGCAGGAAGGCCGCCGGCAGTTGGAGGGGGCCTTTTTTGCGCGAATCACAAGAGAAATGCACAAAAAAAATTCAGATTTTTATAATAAATTGTTCATATATCATTAAGAGGAGCATGGTATAATGTTCACGATAGCAATGAGCAGTGCGGAATCGAGCTGCGCTGCCCGGAGCGATTTATGGAAAAAGGGAAGAGGAGTGAACGGATGAATATTTTATTTTTTCTGACGCCTAAAAGCGAGGTTGCATACATAAATGAGGATGATACGATCCGTCAGGCTTTGGAGAAGATGGAATATCACAAGTATTCCGCAGTTCCGATCATCAGCCGTACCGGCCGGTATGTGGGAACCCTGACGGAAGGGGATCTTTTGTGGGGGATTAAGAATCAATTTAATCTTGATCTGAAGGGAGCGGAGAAGATACCGGTAACAGCAGTTCGCCGCCGGGTGGACAATCGCCCGGTAACAGCGGGAGAAGATATGGAAGACCTGATTATGAAGGCGATGAATCAAAATTTTATACCAGTGCTGGATGATAAAAAGTCTTTTATCGGAATTATTACCAGAAAAGATATTATCAAGTATTTCTATCAGAAATACCGCAGTTTTCAGGAGGAAGAAGCAAGAGAAGAGAAAAGACGGGATGAGAAGGCCAGCAAGCTGTCCGGAATATCGGCGGTAATTCGCGGAGAAGAGAGTCTGGCGCTGTAGAGAACGAAAAAAGGCAGGACCAGGGGATGATTTCCCTTTTGGTTCTGCCTTTTTGCTGGTCTAACGGGTTACGGCTCCATGATCGAAGGAGGGATTGAAGGCATAGAAATTTCGGCTGTCCAGTTTTTCCTGAGTCAGGCGCAGGAGCTCGCCGAATCTCTGGTAATGGACCAGTTCCCGCTCTCTCAGGAAGCGAATGGGCTCACAAACATCGTAGTCCTTAACGACCCGGAGAATGTTGTCGTAGGTGGAGCGGGCTTTCTGCTCTGCTGCCAGATCCTCGTGGAGATCCGTGATAATGTCTCCCTTGGACTGAAACTCGCAGGCGTTAAAGGGGATTCCGCCGGCTGCCTGGGGCCAGATTCCAGTGGCGTGGTCGATATAATAAGGACCGAATCCCTGGTCTACCAGTTCCTTGGCGGACAGGCCCTTGGTCAGCTGATGGATGATAGCGGCGATGATTTCCAGGTGCCCAAGTTCCTCGGTTCCGATATCCGTCAAGGCGCCTTTGCATTCTTTGTAGGGCATGGAGTAGCGCTGGGAAAGATAGCGGAGGGAAGCGCCCATTTCGCCGTCGGGGCCGCCATACTGACTCATAATAAACTGAGCCATTTTCGCATTAGGCTCCTTGATATTAACAGGAAACTGCAGTCTTTTTTCATATTTCCACATACTATTTCATTCCTCCTTCCCAGGGCCAGGGATCGCTGATCCAGGACCAGTACGATGTGTCGCTGTTTAAGGCAGCGGTCAGAGGGCCGTACTGATCCGAGTAATTCTTGACCGCCTCCTTATAGGCTTCCGACATTTGCTTGAAATAAGCTAATGCCCCGGAGTCGCAGGGATGCGTATCTAGAAACAGCTGGGCGTCGTCCAGGGCGAAACCGGCCTTTGTCACTTCCATCAGAAGATTCTGCCGTTGATCCGAAGCTACATTCATCATTTACTGCACCCCCCAAAAGCAAATTTTAAATCCAGATCCGGGAAAATCGTTCCCTGAACCAGCCCCCGCTCGGGGGAATAGGTGGTCTGCCACTGCTGCCAGGGCACATAGGCCATGGCTACCGGAAACTGCTGTTCAAATTGACCGGCCTGGGAATTGGGACAGCCTGAAGCATTGCCCGTGGCCGCGCCGCCAGAAGTAGAGGGAGCGGCAGAAGGCGTCTCGGGGGCCGGCTCAGGGTTAAACATTTGGTCCATGGGAAACAGTGGAAAGTAGGGATAGGTGGAAGCCTCCCAGCTGCGGGAGAAAGAGGGATCAGAAGCATTGACTATGGGACGGCGGGCCCGATGACCGCAGCATTGTTCCCTTATATCCATATAAGAATCCATCATATAGGATCTCCTTTCGAGTTGTGTTTCTATCAATAGTTTATGAGAATCGGCCGGGAGGGTGCAGAGGAAGGCTGACGGATCTAAAAAATGCTGGAAGGACAGGATGCACACTTTGTCTCACCGTCCCATATGATATAGTACAACCAACTCAAATAGAAGGAGATTTAAATATATGTGTTGCTGCAATCATTGTGGAAGATGTAACTGTGGGTGTAACTGCTGCTGTAATTGTAATTGCTGCTGCGGAAATGGAAATGGAAACGGCAATGGAAATGGAAATAATGGAAACGGCGGCTGCGGCGGAAACCGCTGGGATCCCTGCGCCGGTGTCCGCAACCGGGCTTACCGCAGAGGCTATAACAACGGCTATTGGGCAGGATATAATGATGCCACCTTTGGCAGAAGAATCGCCGGAGCGGAGGAAGCTGCAGCGGCGGGAACTGGCTGCGGCTGCTCGGACTAAAGAATGCGGATGCGGGAGAGGCGGCCAGCGCCTCTCCTGATTTAAAAAATTTTTTTACGCATATTGATTTATTTCCACTTTGGGCATATTATAAGAGTGTAACGCAAGTTACTTTTTTGTAAATAAGCCTTAGGTGGTAAGCTTCCCGCGGATAGGGGAAAGGCTGATACCTAGGGCTTTACTCGTCTAAAGGAGGAGTCCCCCCCTTCAAGCGCCTCTACCTCTGGAAATTCTCCCGCTTTGCCAGAAACCAGGAGGAAAGAGGTTGTCAACCGGATCAAAAACGTGTATGATGTTTTTATAGACGAAAATACCAACTGTATGGATGTACATTATTACATATCCTGAATCACATCATGAGAAGTTGACATTTGGCGGCTCAGATGGTAAGTTCTTATGATTGTAAGGTGAAAGCCGCTGGCGGAAGGTCAGCGGCTTTTGCGTTTGAAATGTTTTCGGTTTTGAAGCTGTTCCTGTTGCGCTTCTATTTTGGCCCAGAGGCGGTCAAAGTCGCCTGGATCCGGCTCTGGAACTTGGCATTTGCCAGCGGCGATGTCGGCCTCTGCCTGCTCAAGCTCACGAATGAGATCATCGTCAGAGCAGTGGTAGAGCTTGCGGAGTAGTTCGTCTATGTGGTGTTTTCTTGCCATATGCTATCCCCCGATACGATTGTTACTATCTAGTGACAATCATAACATTAAAAATGGGTATACTCAAGATAAACGTTACTAGATAGTGACAATTAGGGAGTATGCCTCTATGCAGTGGATTCTACAAGATGTGCCCATAGGAAGAAATATACAAAATATACGCATGTCTAAAGGCATGACTCAGTCCGCTGTTGTAGCGCAATTACAGCTGAAGGGAAGTATAATGTCCAGAAGCACATTGGCCAACATTGAATCTGGTAAACGTAATATCAAAGCCAGTGATCTTAAATTACTGAAAGAACTTTTCAACGTAGATTATAATGAATTTTTTAAAGAATGAGCGGGCCGCCGGGACACATGCCGGGAGCCCGCTGTTGTTTTTCCTAGACATCTTTTCTCTTATATCCGGCAATTGCCATCATTACATCCTGGATCGAAAGGCTAATCGCTGTTTTCTTCTCCTCTGGAAGCGTCTGAAAATCATACATCTTCCTGCAATTTCAAGAGGATAGCGAATGTACTCAAGAACGTATATTACAATCCAATAGCTAAATTCACTACCCTCCCCCCAAGCCTCTCCGCCTCAACCTCCTGATGGGTAGCGACCACCAGCATCCGCCCATTCAGCCGTCCCAACACATAGCGGATCACCAGATTCCTGGTCTTCCCATCCAGCCCGGTAAATGGTTCGTCCATGAGTACGATCCGGGAAGGCGCGATCATAGCGCGGCAGATTGCGGTCCGCCGTTTCATGCCGCCGCTGAAGGTATAGACCGGCTGGTTCAGGCAGTCTTTTGGAAGCAGCTGTAAAAGCTCTTCTCTGGCCGCCTTCGCGTCATAAGGCGCACCGGCGGCGATTCGGACGTTCTCCACAGGAGAAAATGCCTCGCAGAGACGGTTTTCCTGAAACACGGCGGAGAATCTGGGCCGGAGTAAGGGGGAGTCCTGGCCGTCAAAGAAACGGATCTCTCCCCGATCCGGCTGTTCCAGTCCCAGAAGCAGGCGAAGGAAAGTGGTCTTTCCAGAACCAGAGGGGCTCATCAGGCAGATCGGCTGTTCATCGGTCAGCGTCAGATTCAGATGGTTCAGGACTACTTTTTCCTGATAGGATTTTGTCAGATTCGAAATTTCAATCTTCATAGAGCGAACCTCCTGATCGGGATTCTTCAGGTGAAAGAGTAGCGGGCGCAAGCTTTCCTAAAAGAAAGAGTGCGGCCCGTTCGAATAGGGCGCTGATCACGATGATTACAAAGGTCCATGCAAATAGCCCTGCGGTATCCAGGTAAAGCTTGGAATAATAGAGCTGTTCTCCAATGGAAGAGGAGGGCAGTCCGATTACCTCCGCCGCGATGCCGGATTTTAAGCTCATGCCCAGAGCGGTCCGGCAGCCAGTCACCAGCTAAGGAACCAGGGACGGCAGATAGATCATACGGATTTGGTGGGGGATGGAAAGGCAAAATACCCGGGCCATTTCCAAAAGCTCCCGATCCGCCGCCAAAAGCCCCGCCCTGGTATTGACGTAAATCATCGGCAGCACCACCAGAAAGGCGATGAGCACGGACAGGTAATTGGAGCCGATCCAGATCAGAGCCAGGATCACAAAGGAGGCCACCGGCACGGAGCGGATCAGAACCATAAATGGCTCTAGCACCTCGCCGAGGATAGGAAAACGCCAGGCGGCGCTTCCAAGAAGGAGCCCGCTAAGGAAAGCGCCTCCAAAGCCAAGACCGATGCGGCCAAAGGAGGCGGCAATGGTGGTCCAGAAGTCCGGCTCCTGAATTTGGGCGGCCAAAGCCCGGACCATCTGTGCCGGTCCGGCAAAAATAATGGAATTGTCGATGGCCCAGGCAGCCAGCTGCCAGATGAAGAGCCAGAACAGGAAAATCAATCCCTTTCGGAGCCATGGGTGTCTCATAATCAATCCCTTTTTTATGGAAGATAATAGAAATCTTCTCCCGGAAGCTGCCCCCCTACGGAAGCGGCGTCCTGTTTAAA
This sequence comes from uncultured Enterocloster sp., assembly GCA_944383785.1. Classification (GTDB taxonomy): domain Bacteria; phylum Bacillota; class Clostridia; order Lachnospirales; family Lachnospiraceae; genus Enterocloster. Next base: position 9,381 of record CALWQV010000003.1, read on the forward strand.
CAGAACTGCCAGATAGCCCGAGAGGGCGTCCTTCATTTCCTGGCCGGTGATGCACACGATGTTGCATTGCGGCAGGGCCTGCTTGGCGATGGGTGCCTTTTCCACAATGCCTGCATCCGCCACCAGCTGGGCCGCCTCGTCCAGGTTGGAGGAGGTGTAGGAGGTGGATTCCTGATGGTCTTTTAAGAATAAGGAGATGGCATCCGGATTTTCATCTAAAAATTCCCTCCGCGCCAGAGTGACGCCGGTGACCAGCATGCTCCCGGTGGATTCATTCAGCTTGTCCCATTCCTCGGTCAGGTCGATCACCTGCTTTAAGTCTGGATTCTGGATGCAGGCCGCCGTGGCGAAGGGCTGGGGCAGAACGCCGATGGAGCCAGGCTCTTCCTTTAAAAGGGAGGCAACCTCTGTGGCCTCGGACTTAAACTGTAAATTCACATCCTCGCTGGTTAAGCCATTTTCCGCCAGAAGGTAATTCATGGCGTATTCCGGCGTAGTGCCCTTTCCGGTCATGTAGATGGTTTTGCCTGCCAGATCTCCCATGGAGGCGATGGAATCATCGGAAGCCACCACATAGAGGACTCCCAGGGTGTTGATGTCGATCACCGCCACTTGCCCCTGAGTCTTAGAATAGAGGACGCTGGCCACATTGGCGGGGATCAGGGCAATGTCCAGATCGCCGGTGGCGATTTTTCCTACCAGCTCATCTGCGGCTCCGGCCATGGTGAACTCGTAGGTATTTTCCGCCTCGCCCCTAGAAGCGCGGTCCATCAGCTGCACCAGGCCCATGGAAGTCGGGCCTTTTAAACCGCCGATGCGGACGAGGGAACCGGTTTCGGGGGAATCAGCCTGTTCTTCTGATTCAGAAGAAGATTCAGCAGGCGCTTCGGAAGCGGGCTGGGAGGCTTCTTCGCTGCTTTCAGAAGCGCTTTCGCTCTCGGCTGGGGCAGAACCCTGGCCGGACTGAGACGCGCCGCAGCCGGAAAGGCCCAGGGAGGACAGCATAAGAGCCCCGGCAAGGACTGCCGTTGTCAATAAAGAAATACGTTTTTTCATCATTTTACAAGACTCCTTTCATTGGGTAAAGCCCCAGCGGCCAGGAAAACGGCCGATGGGGCAATTTCATTCTACCTTGTCTACTAACCTCATCGTTCGCCTGCGGCTCCGATTCGCTAAGTGGCCAGGTATGACTCGCACTAGGCTCGAGAATGATACTCGTCGCATTGCTCCGAGTATCCGCTTTCGCACTAGGCTCGAAAAGACCTCGCCAAGTGCTCAATGCGTCGCCAAGTGCTCCTAGTATACCACACCGCTTCTCTTTTTGCCAGGTAAAAACCTCTCAATAAGGCTCAATAAGACCGCCGCATGAAAAGCACGCAAAAAAGTGCAGAAAGGAAGCCTCTTAAGTATTGATATAAAGTTCACAATGTGAGATAATAAAAGGGTATCCTGCGGTCTGAATTTTGCAGGTATTTCGTGAATAAACGCCCCTCTTTGACCGAGGGGAGTAACAAAGATTAAATTATTGGAGGAATCAAGGGATGAAAGTTACAATTTGTATCGGAAGCGCATGTCATTTGAAGGGATCCAGAGAGATCATTGAGAAGATGCAGAAGCTGGTAGCGGCCAACGGTCTTTCCGACCAGGTGGACTTAAACGGCGCTTTCTGCAGCGGCAACTGCGACCACGGCGTCTGCGTGACGGTGGAGGATCAGCTGTACTCGCTGAAACCGGAAGATACGGAAGAATTCTTCCAGAAGGAAATCTTGGGGAGACTTAAAGCATGAGCAGGGAGATCATTGATTTTAAGGCCACGAAATGTAAGCATTGTTACAAGTGTGTCCGCTACTGCGATGTGAAAGCCATCCAGGTAAAGGACGAGCAGGCACAGATTATGCCGGATAAGTGTATTCTCTGCGGCCACTGCCTGAAAGTCTGTCCCCAGTCTGCCAAGACTTTAAACAGCGATTTAAATAAGGTAAAGGGATACATAAAGGCCGGACAGCGGGTGGTGGTATCCATCGCCCCCTCCTACATGGGCCTGTTGAAGTTTAAGACCATCGGCCAGGTCCGCGCCGCCATTATGCGTCTGGGATTTGAGGATGTGCGGGAGACTTCGGAGGGAGCCGCCTTTGTGACGGAGGAGTATGCCCGTCTGTTAAAGGAGCATAAGATGGAGAATATTATTACCACCTGCTGCCCCAGCGTCAACGACCTGATCGAGATCTATTACCCGCAGCTGATCCCCTACCTTGCCCCGGTGGTTTCTCCCATGATCGCCCATGGGAAAATTCTGAAGGAGGAGCTGGGGCCGGATGTGAAGGTGGTATTCTTAGGCCCCTGTATCGCTAAGATGAAGGAGGCGGAGGATCCCCGCCACGCCGGCGTGATTGACGCGGTCCTGAATTTCAACGACCTGAATCAGTGGCTGAACGAGGAGGAGATCGTGATCGAGGACTGCGAGGACACGCCCTTTGTCCGTTTTGATCCTAAGGTAAACCGTCTCTATCCGGTGACCAACGGCGTGGTGAACTCCGTGCTGGCCACAGAGGAGAAGCGGGACGGCTACCGGAAGTTTTATGTCCATGGCACAGCCAACTGCATCGACCTGTGCAGGAGTATGATGCGCGGAGAGATCAAAGGCTGCTTTATCGAGATGAATATGTGCGCCGGCGGTTGCATCAAGGGACCCACGGTGGACGATGAGTTCATTTCCAGATTTAAGATCAAGCTGGATATGGAGGAAACCATCGCCAAGGAGCCCGCTGAGCCCCGCCAGATGGAACCGGTGTGGGAAAAGGTATCCTTTGAGAAGACCTTCGAGGATCACTCCCCCAAGGATCCCATGCCCATAGAGGAAGAGATCCGGGCCATCCTGCGCAAGACCAACAAGACCCGCCCCGAGGACGAGTTAAACTGCGGTGCCTGCGGATATCCCACTTGCCGGGATAAGGCCATCGCTGTGTTCCAGCACAAGGCGGAGGTCAGCATGTGCATCCCCTTCATGCATGAGAAGGCGGAGTCCATGTCCAATCTGGTGATGGAGACATCGCCCAATATTGTATTGATCGTAGACTCGGATATGAAGATCAGGGAATACTCCGATGTAGGCGAGCGCTACTTCGGAAAGACCCGTTCTGAGGCCCTTCAGATGTACCTCTATGAGTTTATCGACCCTGTGGATTTCCAGTGGGTATTCGACACCCATCAGAACATCCATGGCAAGCGGGTGAATTATCCGGAGTACAACCTATCCACCCTCCAGAACATTGTATATATTGAGAAGGAAAATGCGGTTCTAGCTACCTTTATCGATATTACCAAGGAGGAGGAGCAGGCCAGGGAGGATTATGAGAAGAATCTGGAGACCATCGACCTGGCCCAGAAGGTCATTCACAAGCAGATGATGGTGGCCCAGGAGATTGCCGGCCTTCTCGGCGAAACCACGGCGGAGACAAAGACTACCCTGACCAAGCTGTGCAAATCTTTGCTTGACGATGGAACCTCGGATCTGGGCTTTACCGGCGGCGAGGAGGACGCCAGCCGTCCGAATGTTCACTTGGGAAGCGCCCCGGCGCCCCAGACCGCCCCGCAGCCGGAAGAGCACACCGGTTATGTGAGCCTGGGCAAGGCTCCGGTCCGTCCTCAGAACAGCTATGTCCATTTCACGCCGGGTTCCGGCCCCAAAGGCAGCGGGAGGTAGAGGATGGATATTACGGTAGATGTTGCGTATAAGAGTCTGAACAAATATACCGAAATTCTCTGCGGAGACAAGGTGGAGATCCTCCAGACCGAGGATTCCAACATCATGATCCTGGCCGACGGCATGGGAAGCGGCGTAAAGGCCAACATCCTTTCCACCCTGACCTCCAAGATTTTAGGCACCATGTTTTTAAACGGGGCTACTCTGGAGGAATGCGTGGAGACTATCAGCGAGACCCTGCCCATCTGCCAGGTCCGCCAGGTGGCATATTCCACTTTCAGCATTCTTCAGGTCTACCATAACGGCGATGCTTACCTGGTGGAGTATGATAATCCGGGGTGTATTTTCATTCGGGACGGGAAGCTGATGGAGATCCCCCAGAATATCCGGGAGATCCGAGGCAAGAAGATCAATGAGTACCGTTTCAAGGTGCAGAAAGGGGATGCCCTGATCCTCATGAGCGATGGCACCATCCATGCCGGAGTAGGGGAGCTGTTAAATTTCGGCTGGCTGTGGCAGGATATCGCGGATTACGCGGTTCGTCAATATGCCATGACCATTTCCGCCATGCGTCTGGCGGCGGCTATCAGCCGGGCCTGCGATGAGCTCTACCAGTTTAAGCCCGGAGACGATACCACTGTAGCCTGTATGCGGATCATCGACAGCAAGCCGGTACACCTGATGACCGGTCCGGCCCGGAACAAGGAAGATGATAACCGTATGGTTCAGGACTTCATGTCCGACCCGGCGGCCAAAACCATTGTCTGCGGCGGAACCAGCGCCACCATTGTGTCCAGAGTTTTAAAGAAGAGTCTCAACGTCTCTCTGGATTATGTGGACCCGGAGATTCCGCCCATCGCCTACATGGACGGCGTGGACTTGGTGACAGAAGGGGTGCTTACCTTAAACCGGGTAGTTCAGCTTCTGCGGCGGTATGTGAAGAATGAGACGGTTTCCGAGGATTTCTTCCTGGAGCTGGATAAGCCCAACGGCGCTTCCATGGTGGCTAAGGTTCTGATCGAGGACTGCACGGAGGTTCATCTGTATGTAGGAAAAGCCATCAACAGCGCTTATCAGAATCCCGGCCTGCCCTTTGATCTGGGCATCCGCCAGAACCTGGTAGAGCAGCTTAAGAGCGTGATCGAGGAAATGGGCAAAAAAGTGGTTGTAACCTATTATTAGGAAATGCCAGGAAAAGGCCTGTGTATTTGTTTTAAAACTTGCCTTTCATATACAAATGTTGTAGATTGAATGATAGGGATTTAACAAGGAGGTTTGATCAATGGTAACCAATGATGCAACGATTTTGAAGTTAAAACACGAGGTGCTGTACGCGGTGTCCAAGGCCGCGTGGGAGGATGATTTAAAGCAGAAGGAGCATGATCTTCCTTATGAGATCATCCCCGGCCCCCAGGCTCAGTATCGCTGCTGTATTTATAAAGAGCGGGAGATTATCCGCCAGAGAATCCGACTGGCAGAGGGCATGTGCCCCAAGGGGAAGGACTCCATGAACGTGGTGCAGGTCATCAACGCGGCCTGCGAAGAGTGTCCCATCGCCGCCTATGTGGTGACGGACAACTGCCAGAAGTGCATGGGAAAGGCTTGCCAGAATTCCTGTAATTTTGGCGCCATCAGCATGGGCCGGGACCGGGCCTACATTGATCCGGGTAAGTGCAAGTCCTGCGGAAAATGCTCCCAGGCCTGCCCCTACAACGCAATTGCCCATCTGGAGCGGCCCTGTAAAAAGAGCTGCCCGGTAGACGCCATTACATACGATGAGTACGGCATCTGCGTGATCGATGAGAAGAAGTGCATCGAGTGCGGCAACTGCGTCCACAGCTGCCCCTTCGGAGCAATCGACTCCAAGACCTTTGTGGTGGATGTAATCCGCCTGATCAAGGCTGGCAAGAAGGTTGTGGCTATGGTGGCTCCTTCTGTGGAAGGCCAGTTTGGCCCGGATATCACCATGGCCAGCCTGAAAATCGCCTTAAAGAAGACCGGCTTTGCCGATATGGTGGAGGTAGGACTGGGCGGCGATATGACCGCGGCTTATGAGGCGGACGAGTGGTTAGAGGCTCATAAAGAGGGCAAGAAGATGACCACCTCTTGCTGCCCGGCTTTTGTGAACATGATCAAGAAGCATTTCCCCATGCTTCTCGACAATATGTCCACCACCGTATCCCCCATGTGCGCCGTGTCCCGCCTTTTAAAGGCTATGGATCCAGAGACGGTTACCGTCTTTATCGGGCCCTGCATCGCCAAGAAGAGCGAGGCTCTGGACCTGAATGTGAAGGATAATGCCGACTATGTGCTGAACCTGGAGGAGATCTACAACATGATGAAGGCAAAGGGCGTAGAACTGGAGCCCGCCCCCAATGACTACCAGGAAAGCTCCATCTTTGGCAAGCGCTTTGGAAACAGCGGCGGCGTGACCAACGCGGTGTTAGAGTGCATGGAGGAAGCCGGAGAGAGCATCGATGGCATCAAGGTAGCCCGCTGCAACGGCGCTTTGGAGTGCAAGAAGGCCCTTCTGATGTTAAAGGTAAACCGTCTGCCGGAGGACTTTATCGAAGGCATGGCCTGTGTAGGCGGCTGTGTAGGCGGTCCCAGCAAGCGCAAAGCGGAGAATGAGTTTAAGAAGGACCGGGATACCCTTTTGGCTCAGGCCGACAACCGGAAGGTTCGGGAGAACTTAAAGAATTATCCCATGGACAAGTTCTCCATGCATCGCCATTAAGTTTATAACGAATTTCGATTTCAGGGGCCAGCCTCCCGCAAAACGGGGCTGGCTCTTGACTTTTTAAGGCAGTCTTTAGAAAATCTTTTCTATTTTATGCAGGCGCTTTTTTGATTTGGCTGTTAAGATACCATCGTAAGCAAGGAGGAATGGAGTATGGGAGCGGACCGGATTTTGCTGGTAGAGGACGACAAGGAAATCAGGGAAGGAATTGAAATTTTTCTGCGAAGCCAGGGATACCAGGTGCTGCAGGCGGCGGACGGCCTTCAGGGATTGGAGATCCTAAAGAAGGAGGAAGTGGAGCTGGCCATTGTGGACGTGATGATGCCCAGGATGGACGGCATCACCATGGTGGTGAAGCTGCGGGAAAAATATGACTTCCCGGTGATTTTCCTGTCGGCGAAATCAGAAGAGGTGGATAAGATCCTGGGCCTGAACATGGGGGCGGACGATTATATTACCAAGCCCTTTACCCCCATGGAGCTTCTGGCACGGGTCAATTCCCAGCTGCGCCGCTACCACCGCTTCATGGACCGGTTAAACAAACAGGAGCCGGAAAATCCCAAGATTCACCGTCTGGGCGGACTGGAAATCAACGAGGAGACGGTGGAAGTGACGGTGGACGACAAGCTGGTGAAGCTGACTCCCATTGAATACCGGATCCTTCTGCTTTTGATTCAGAATCCCGGCCGGGTATTTCCGGCGGATGAAATCTATGAGCGGGTCTGGAACGAGCGGGCGGTGAATACGGACACAGTGATGGTCCATATCCGCAATATCCGCGAGAAGATTGAGGTCAATCCCAGGGACCCGAAATACGTAAAGGTGGTGTGGGGAGTTGGATACAAGATTGAAAAACAGCCATAGGATCGGAGTTTTATTGTGCGTGCTGCTGGTGACGGCGGCTTCCCTGCTGACGGTTCTGGCATACCCTTATATACAGGAAAAAGCCAGCCGGTGGCATGCGGGCTACGAGCAGTCCGTGGAAGAGAGCAGCAGGGCGGAGCAGGAGGCTTCCGTCCAGATTATGAACAGCATTTATCAGGCATGGAGGGAGCAGAAGCAGAAGGAAGCGGGACAGATTTTGACGCCTTCCCAGGTATTTCTGCCGCAGCTTTCACAGAAGCTGACAAAGGGGCTGGGGGCAGCGGACGGGGAGGGCGCCGCTTCGGAAGAAGATGAGTTCGACTATTACGGATACAGCTATGAGGAACTGCAGTCTACCATGGATAGTACGGGCCGGGAGTGGCAGTCCTTTGCCCGGGAGTACAGCCAGGTTTTGCCCTATCAGATGACGGACATCCAGGGAAATGTACTGAATTCCAATGTGGAGAACCCTTCCGCGTATTTTTCCAAAGCCCTGGGGGAGAACCAGATCCGCCTGTCCCTACGCTTTGACTCCTCTGGCGCCATGGAGGTGAAATCGGTGGAAGGCCCGGAGGCCAACAGGGACCGGATGGGCAACCTGATGACGAACTACCAGTTTTATGACCCTCTGGAGGCGCGTCTGTCCGGGGATTACCGCTACGGCGGCGTGGTATTTTCCGGTCCCAGGGATGTGGATTTTACCTATCAGTTTGATTTGGAGGATTTTCGCTATCCGGACAGCTATGGGACGTCTGGCCTTCGCGACTATATCAGCTCCGGCGGATATTATGGGGTGGTGCTGGTAGTAGGAGGAATCCTGGCGCTGATCGCATTGGCTCTTCCCGCGGTCAGGCCCCTTGGACTGGGGGAGGGACGTTTAAGCCGCCTTTCCTTTGAGCCTATGTGCTTCCTGGCGTGCTGCTGGATCGTGATTGTCGGCAGCGGAGCGCCGGCCGTGATGGTGGAGCTGACCGCCCAGGGAACTATCCTGCGGGAACTGGAAGAAGCGGGACTTCTCCCGGTCCTGGCTGAGATACTGGAATTTCTGGCAAATTTAGCGGTGTGGATCTTCGTCTATGGAACTATGTTCTGGATGGCCCTCAGCACCGGGGCGGTCTTCCGGCTGGGACTGTGGAGGTATCTGAAAGAGCGTACCTGGACCCTGCGCTTCTGCCGGTTTGTGAAGCGGTGGGTGGTGCGCTGCCTGAACCCCTTTAACGAGGTGGACTGGCACGCCAATTCCACCAAGGCCATCGGCAAGGCGGTGCTGGCAAACTTTATTATTGTAACCGTCATCTCCATGCTGTGGTTTGCGGGAATCGGCGCGACTGTGGTTTATTCCATTGTCCTGTTCTTCCTGATCCGGCGCTACTGGAAGCAGATGGAGGCCAAGTATGATGTGCTCTTAAACGCCATCAACCAGATGGCCCAGGGAAATCTGGATGTGGAGATTGAGGAAGATCTGGGGCTCTTTGAACCTTTAAAGGAGCAGCTGGTCCGGGTGCGGGAAGGCTTTAAGAAGGCGGTGGATCAGGAGGTAGCCAGCGAGCGGACCAAAACGGAGCTGATCACCAATGTGTCCCATGATTTAAAAACACCTCTGACGGCCATTATTACCTATGTGAATCTTTTAAAGCAGCCGGGGATTACCGAGGAGGAGAAAAATTCCTATATCGATGTGCTGGAACAAAAGTCCATGCGCCTGAAGGCACTGATTGAGGATCTGTTTGAAGTCAGCAAGGCCAGCAGCGGAAGCGTCAGCATGCACTTAGAGCCAGTGGATCTGGTGAGCCTGATCAAGGAGGTGCGGCTGGAGCTGTCGGAGCGCATCGCCGGCTGCGGCGTGGATTTTCGCTGGAAGCTGCCGGAGGAAAAGGTGATGGTAAACCTGGACGGCCAGCGCACCTACCGGATTTTTGAGAATCTGCTGGTGAACATTATGAAATACGCCATGCCGGGGACCAGGGCTTATGTGAACCTGGAGCAGCAGGAGGGCTTCGTGGTGGTTACTCTGATGAATATCTCCGCTTCAGAGATTAGCGTATCGCCTCAGGAGCTGATGGAGCGCTTCGTCCGGGGAGATGAATCCCGCAATACGGAAGGCTCCGGCCTGGGGCTGGCCATCGCCAAAAGCTTTACCGAGCTGCAGGAGGGGACCATGGAGCTGAGCCTGGAAGGAGATCTGTTCCGGGTGGTACTGCGGTGGAAAATGCTGGGGGAAGAGGCATGACCTCATTCCCCCTTCTTCGTCTCCAGCCATAAAAAGGCCCGCTGATACTGGGAGCGGTCAAAGACGATCTTCCCCTTGCAAAGGGAGAGAAAGCCTTCCTCTTTTAGCTGGCGGATGGTCCGGTTTAAGGTTTTCACATTGATGCCCATCTCCTCCTGAAGAGCCTGGCGGGTGCGGTTGATGGAAATTTCCCTAGGAGGCGCGGGGCCGTCCATGCCCTGGCTGTGGCCATACCGAACCAGATAATCCAGGAGAATATAGGCCGGCGGATAGAAGAGCTTGGCGCCGTTGTTGTAGGAAGAGCGGTAGAGCTTAAAGGCGGTATGCCAGGCGGCCAGGCGCAGGATATTGGCATCTTCCTCCAGCCAGCGGCTGGCGTCTTTGCGGCTGATGTAGGCCACCACATTGTCCGTCACCGCCTCAATGGTGACGGAAGTTTTTTCCATACCGGCCAAGATTGTCACCTCTCCGATCAAATCAATGGCCTGATTGCGCTCGATCATATAGACGTTTCCGTTTTCCAATTCATTGACAACCCGGTTTTCCCCCATCGCTACAATTCCAAACGAATGAAGCTCCATGTTTTTTTGATGAATGATGGAGCCGGCCGGATGAATCCGTACCACACAGCGGCTGCGGATGTCCTCCGGCATATTTTTTGTGTATTCCAAAAGCGCGGGTACCTGTTCTTCCAGCTGCGACAGCGTCATATACCTTTGCCTCCTGTGAATTATTACCCTTACTTATCTCCAATCACGTAATCCCCCCGATGGCGAATCATTGATTCTCCTGAAGCGGGGGGATTTCCTTATTTAATGCTGATTAATCGTCCTCTTCACATAGGTGGTATGGAGCAGATGGTGCGCTTTCTCGCTTCCGGGCTCACCAAGGTAGGTGGCGTAGAGCTCCTTGATGGCCGGATTCTCGTGAGACTTGCGGATGGGGTTGGCTGCATCGCTGTCGTAGAGAACCTTGGCTCTGAGGGCGCGGATATCGGTGGTGTTGCGGATGTATCCGGGCTGCTGGGGCTGTCCGCCGCCATTGACGCAGCCGCCGGGACATCCCATAATCTCGATAAAGTGGTAGTTCGCTTCACCGGACTTCACCTTATTTAGCAGCTCTCTGGCGTTGCCAAGACCGGAGGCTACGGCTACCTTTACATCCATGCCAGCCACGTTGTAGGTGGCTTCCTTGATGCCCTTGGTGCCCCGAACCTCGGTAAAGTCAAGCTTGGGCAGCTCCTCGCCGGTAAGGGTTTCCACTGCGGTTCTTAAGGCCGCCTCCATAACGCCGCCGGTTGCGCCAAAGATTACGCCGGCTCCGGTGGAAAGGCCCAGAGGCTCGTCAAATTTCTCGTCCGGCAGGTCTAAGAAACGGATACCGGATTTCTTGATCATCCGTGCCAGCTCTCTGGTGGTGATGGAGTAATCCACATCTGGAACTCCATTGGCATCCTCGTCGGGACGTCCGATCTCAAACTTCTTAGCGGTACAGGGCATGACGCTGACGCTGACAATGTCCCTCGGATCAATTCCCGCTTTCTCAGCGTAGTAGGATTTGGCGATAGCGCCGAACATCTGCTGAGGAGACTTACAGGAGGACAGATTCTCGGTCATGTCCGGGAAATAGTGCTCGCAGTATTTGACCCAGCCGGGAGAACAGGAGGTGATCAGAGGCAGGACGCCGCCGTTCTGTACCCGATCGATAAACTCGTGAGCCTCCTCCATAATGGTAAGGTCTGCGGAGAAGTCAGTATCAAAGACCTTGTCAAAGCCAAGGCGGCGCAGGGCTGCTGCCATCTTGCCCTCTACATTGGTGCCGATGGGAAGGCCGAATTCCTCACCCAGAGCAGCCCGGACCGCAGGAGCGGTCTGAACGATGACATGCTTCTTCGGGTCAGCGATAGCCGCGTAAACGTCGGCGGTGCTGTCCTTTTCCGTCAAAGCGCCGGTGGGGCAGACGGCAATACACTGTCCGCAGGATACGCAGGAAGTCTCACCCAGCCCCATCTCAAAGGCGGAGCCGATCTGGGTGTTAAAGCCCCGGTGGTTGGCGCCGATGACGCCGATACCCTGGACATTCTCACAGACGGCCACGCAGCGGCGGCAGAGAATGCACTTGCTGTTGTCACGGATCATATGGGCGGCGGAGGTGTCGATCTCGGTCGGAGTCAACTCGCCGTCATAGTAGCCCTCGTCCTCTACGCCCAGGGCGTGGGCCAGCTCCTGGAGCTCGCAGTGTCCGCTTCTCACGCAGGAGAGGCAGGAACGGTTATGATTGGATAAAAGCAGCTGCAGGGTTTTCTTTCTGGAATCTAAAACCCTGGGAGTATTGGTAAATACTTCCATACCCTCCTCAGCCGGATATACGCAGGATGTTACCATCTTGCCGTTTTTCAGTTCAACAATACAGATACGGCAGGCGCCAATCTCGTTGATCTCCTTCAAGAAACACAGAGTAGGGATCTCGATGTGGGCCAGTCTGGCTGCTTCCAGGATAGTGGAACCCTTGGGAGCGCTGACGGGAATGCCGTTGATTTTAAGATTAATGGTTTCCATGATCTGTTCCCTCCCTTATTATTTCTTGTAGATAGCGCCGAACTTACATTTCTCCATACAGGCGCCGCACTTGATACACTTGGTCTGGTCGATGACATGAGGATTCTTAACGGAACCCATGATGGCGCCGGCCGGGCAGGTGCGGGCGCACAGGGTACATCCGCGGCACTTGTCACGGTCAATGTTGTAGGAGAGAAGGGCCTTGCAGACTCCTGCGGGACATCTCTTCTCCTTAATATGGGCCTCATACTCATCCCGGAAATACCGCAGGGTGGAGAGCACCGGGTTGGGAGCTGTCTGGCCCAGACCGCAGAGGGAGTTGGACTTCACGTAGTAGCACAGTTCTTCCAGCTTATCCAGATCCTCCATGGTAGCCTGGCCCTTGGTGATCTTGGTTAGAATCTCCAGCATGCGCTTGGTGCCGATGCGGCAGGCGGTACATTTTCCGCAGGATTCCTCCACGGTGAATTCCAGGAAGAACTTGGCGATATCTACCATACAGTCGTCCTCGTCCATGACGATCAGTCCGCCGGAGCCCATCATGGATCCGATGGCGATCAGATTATCATAGTCGATAGGTACGTCAAAATGTTCGGCCGGGATGCAGCCGCCGGAGGGGCCGCCGGTCTGGGCCGCCTTGAACTTCTTGCCATTGGGGATGCCGCCGCCGATCTCCTCGATGACAGTTCGCAGGGTGGTTCCCATGGGAACCTCCACCAGTCCCGTGTTGTGGATCTTTCCGCCCAGGGCAAATACCTTGGTTCCCTTTGATTTCTCAGTTCCCATGGAGGCGAACCACTCGGGGCCGTTTAAGATAATCTGAGGAATGTTGGCGTAAGTTTCTACGTTATTCAGAATGCTGGGTTTTCCGAAAAGTCCCTTCTGGGCCGGGAAAGGAGGTCTGGGTCTGGGCTCGCCTCTCTTGCCCTCGATGGAGGTCATAAGAGCGGTTTCTTCGCCGCAGACGAAGGCGCCGGCTCCAAGGCGCAGGTCAATGTCAAAATCAAAACCGGAACCGAAGATATTTTTGCCGAGAAGCTCCATCTCTCTGGCCTGCTTGATAGCGATCTTTAGACGCTCTACGGCGATGGGATACTCGGCGCGGACGTAGATATAGCCCTGGCTTGCTCCGATGGCGTATCCGGCGATGGCCATGGCTTCCAGAACCGCGTGTGGGTCGCCCTCCAGCACGGAACGATCCATGAAGGCTCCGGGATCGCCCTCATCGGCGTTACAGCAGACATACTTCTGATCCGCGTCGTTCTGCTTACATAATTTCCACTTAAGGCCGGTGGGGAAGCCAGCGCCGCCGCGGCCTCTGAGGCCCGAATCCAGAAGAGTCTGGATGACGTCGTCGGGAGTCATCTCGGTTAAAACCTTGCCTAAGGCGGCGTATCCGCCGGTTCCGATATACTCCTCGATATTTTCAGGGTTGATCACGCCGCAGTTTCTCAGGGCGATGCGGTGCTGCTTCTTATAAAAGTCAGTATCGCTTAAGGCCTTGACGCCGCCGGTGGGACTTACCGTTTCCTGATAGAGCAGGCGGGTAACCACACGGCCCTTTAACAGATGCTCGGATACGATCTCGGGAATATCCGCAGGCTGCACCATGGAATAGAAGGTGGCGTCGGGATATACGATCATAATGGGGCCCAGGGCGCAGAGTCCGTGACAGCCGGTCTCAACAACCGCTACTTCCTCCTCCAGTCCCTGGCGTTTGATTTCATGCTTTAAAGCTTCCATGATCTGGGGGCTTCCGGAGGAAGTACATCCGGTGCCGCCGCAGACAAGTACATGTGAACGATACATGATGGCTGCCTCCTTTACTTAACATCTGCGGCGCCCATGGTATACTTGTCAACCACATGGCCGCCGATCAGATGGCGCTCCAGAACCTCCATGGCTTTCTCGGGGTTCATCTTAATATAGGTAACTTTTTCTTTGCCCGGCTCCATCACTTCCACGATGGGCTCGTACTGGCATAAGCCAATGCAGCCGGTCTGGGTAACGGAAATTTTGTCCGTCAGTCCCTTTTTCTGTACTTCCTGTGCCAGGGTATTTAAAACGGGTCTGGCGCCGGCGGCGATGCCGCAGGTAGCCATGCCTACCACAACGCGGATGTGGTTATGATCCTCGGCGCGCAAGTTTACCTGGCTCTGCATTTTTTCTCGAATTGCCTTTAACTCAGCAAGGGTTTTCATGTCTAATCCTTCCTCCTTTAAAAGAGCTTAAATGATGGCTCCGTGGTCGGTTTCCTGTTTGTTTTCCGTTAGATACTCCAAAATGTATTCCGATACCTCCGGGGTATTAAGGGGCACTCCCTCTAGGATTTCCCTCATCTGCCGGGTATCCAGCGTAAAGGAGCTGTCATCATACTGGTATGTATAGACAAAATCCGTATCCGGATGGTAGACGATCAGATTGTGGATGGTGGAGGTGATATCCCCCAGGGGCATCCGGTCAATGTGGGACAGGCCAAATACAGCAGTGACCGTCGTTCCCTTGCCTGGCTCCGAATGAATGTCAAAGCGCCCGCCGGTACTCTCGGCCGCGAGCTTAAAAAAGGGAACGCCCAAACCTACCTTGCGGGTGGTTCTGGTGGTGAAAAAGGGATCAGTCACATGGGCCGCCTGCTCCGGCGTCATGCCGCAGCCATCATCTTTGATGACGACCGTAAGGACGTCCTCCTGGTGGCTGACTTTTACAAGAATGGAGACAAGAGTTGCTCCGGCTCTTGTGGAATTCTCCGATATGTCCAATACATTTAAAGAAATCTCAGGCAGCATAGGCGTCAGTTATACTTGGCCAGGATGCCGGGCACGTCGTCGGGGGTGAGACGGCCGTAAACCTCGCCGTTGATCATCATAACGGGGGCCAGTCCGCAGGCGCCTACACAGCGGCAGGAATCCAGGGAGAACTTACCGTCGGGGGTACATTCGCCGCTGGTAATTCCAAGGATCTCCTCCAGCTTCTTAAAGATATCTCCGGAGCCTTTTACGTAGCAGGCAGTGCCAAGACAGACAGAAATTTTATATTTGCCCTTAGGCTGGAGCGCGAATTGGGCATAAAATGTGGATACTCCGTAGACTTTCTCCAACGGAATACCCATTTCATCGGATATCATGGTCTGAACTTCAATGGGAAGATAGCCATAGATTTCCTGCGCTTTCTGCATGACAGGCATGAGAGCGCCGGGCTCATCCTTCATCTGGGCAATGGCGGCTTTAAGTTCAGCCTCCTGCTCAGGCGTTCCAGAAAAGGGAACGGTTGGTTTCTTACAAGCCATGTGTGTTTACCTCCTTACATGTTGTGCATTGTGCAATGTAACAACATTCTAGCACAGTTCGGAAAAAAAATCCACAGTTTACGTGAAAAAAGTAACGACCTTCACCGGGCAAAATTGGAACTATATGTTGAAAATGCCCGGAATGAATGGTAGACTGTAAGGTATAAACTCACATTAAATATAAGGAGAGGTAAGGTATGACGGTAAAAGACGCGAGAGACATTTTAGGCGCACGGGTTCTGGTGGGGGAAGAGTACCTGGATCGGGAGGTGTGCTCGGCCTGCGGCTCTGATATGATGAGCGATGTGCTTGCTTTTTCAAAGGATCACTCCATTCTCTTAACCGGTCTGTGCAATCCCCAGGTCATCCGGACGGCGGAGATGCTGGATATTGTCTGTCTGATTTTTGTCAGGGGAAAGAAGCCCGATGAGTCGATGCTTGAGATGGCAAAGGACCGGGGACTGGTGGTACTGTCTACCGGACACCGGATGTTTTCCGCCTGCGGCATGCTCTATGCGGCGGGGCTTCACGGAGGCGCGAGTTAAGTCGGCCAAGAAGGGCAAAAAGAGAGAACTCAAGAAGGGAATAGAATGATGGAAGATGCGATTCGTTTAAATTATGAGATTTCCCCGGATGATTTTACCAGGGCGGGGGAGGCCAGCAGCGATGTGAAAAAGAAACTGAAGCAGCTGGGCGTCAGCCCGGAGGCCATCCGCAAGGTGGCCATCGCCATGTACGAAGGGGAGATCAATATGGTGATCCACGCCAGAGGCGGACAGATTCTGGTGGAGATTACCCCGGAACAGATTGAGATGATCCTGGACGATGTGGGACCGGGAATCCCGGACGTATCCCTGGCCATGCAGGAGGGATACTCTACGGCTCCGGACGAGATCCGCTCCCTGGGATTCGGGGCGGGCATGGGACTGCCGAATATGAAAAAATATTCGGATGAGATGGAGATTGATACCCGTCTGGGCGTGGGAACCAAAATTACAATGCGGGTAAAACTGTGAATAAAAGAGGCGATTGAATGGATAAATTTTATCATTCCGTAAGGCTGGACGCCTCCCTTTGCAAGGGTTGCATTAACTGTATTAAGCGATGTCCCACCGAGGCTATCCGGGTGCGGGGAGGAAAGGCCAGCATTAACAATAAATTCTGTATTGACTGCGGTGAGTGTATCCGCGTCTGTCCCCACCACGCGAAGCACGCCACCTATGATAAGCTGGACTGCATGCGCCAGTATGAGTACACGGTGGCTCTTCCGGCCCCCTCCCTTTACAGCCAGTTTAATAACCTGGATGATGTGAACATTGTGCTCAACGCTCTGATCCGTATGGGCTTTGACGACGTGTTCGAGGTGGGAGCGGCGGCGGAGCTGGTCAGCGAGGCCACCCGTAAGTACATATCCGAGCACGAGGACGGCCTTCCCTATATCAGCACGGCCTGCCCCTCGGTGGTGCGGCTGATCCGGGTGCGCTTTCCAAACCTGATTCCCCATCTGCTGCCGTTAAACCCGCCGGTAGAGGTGGCGGCGGTGCTGGCCGCCAAAAGGGCCATGGAGAAGACCGGCCTTCCCAGGGAGAAGATCGGCATTATTTTCATTTCCCCTTGTCCCTCCAAGGTGACCTATGTGAAGGCTCCCCTGGGGACGGAGAAGAGCCAGGTGGACCGGGTGCTTGCAATCAAAGATGTGTATCCAAAGCTTTTGGCTTGTATGAAGGCGGTGAGCCGGGAAGAATACCCTACCATCGGCACAGCGGGCAAAATCGGCATCAGCTGGGGCCACAGCGGAGGAGAGGCCAGCGGGCTTTTTACGGAGAGTTATCTGGCGGCGGACGGCATTGAGAATGTGATCCGCGTTCTGGAGGATATGGAGGATCAGAAATTTACCAACCTGCGGTTTGTGGAGCTGAACGCCTGCAACGGCGGCTGCGTGGGCGGCGTGCTGACGGTGGAGAACCCTTATGTGGCCGAGGTAAAACTAAAGCGGCTGCGCAAATATATGCCGGTTGCCAGAACCCATATGAGCGAGAACAGCCAGGAGATCATTCCCTGGACCACTGGAGTTCAGTATGAACCGGTATTCAGCCTGGGAAATACCATGATGGAGAGCTTTTCGCGGTTAAATCAGGTAGAGCGGCTGATGAAGAAGTTTCCTGGCCTGGATTGCGGCTCCTGCGGGGCGCCTACCTGCAAGGCGCTGGCGGAGGATATTGTGCGGGGCGAGGCAAATGAAAGCGACTGCGTCTATTTCCTGAGGGAGAATCTGCACAAGCTGTCGGAAGAGGTTTCCATGCTGGCGGAGGATCTGGGCGAGGGCCGGAAGAAGAAGGAAAAGCAGGAGCCGTTGAAATTGATTAAAGAATATATTGACCGTATTTCCCAGGAGATGTCGGTTTTAGATCAGAAGGAGGGTGTGAAACGTGACGGTGCAGGAACTGATGAATCTGGAAATCTTTCGGACGATTAATCCGGGGGACGACTGCGAGCGGCAGATTACAAAGCCCTTCTGCTGCGATCTCTTAAGCGTTGCCATGAGCCGGGCGCCCGAGGGCTGTGCCTGGGTGACGGTGATGGCCAATATTAATACTCTGGCGGTGGCTTCCCTGGCGGATGCCGCCTGCGTAATCCTGGCGGAGGACGCGGCCTTGGACGACAATTCCATTGCTAAGGCGAAGCAGCAGGGGATCACGGTCCTGGCTACGTCTATGCCGGTTTTTGAGGCGGCCCTCCGGATTCATGGGCTGCTGAATCCATGAATTTGTTCTATGACCTTCATATCCATTCCTGCCTGTCACCCTGCGGGGATGATGATATGACCCCCGCCAACATCGCGGGGATGGCTATGGTGAAGGGGCTGGACCTGATCGCCCTGACCGACCACAACTCGGCCCGAAATTGCCCCGCTCTTTTGGCGGCTGCGGAGGAATACGGGATTTTGGCTCTGCCCGGGATGGAGGTGAATACTTCGGAGGAGGTTCACGCGGTCTGCCTTTTTAAGACTCTGGAGGCGGCGCTGGATTT
Organism: uncultured Enterocloster sp.; assembly: GCA_944383785.1. GTDB lineage: Bacteria > Bacillota > Clostridia > Lachnospirales > Lachnospiraceae > Enterocloster. The sequence goes on from CALWQV010000003.1 coordinate 27,792, forward strand.
TGATTCCTATGTTTATGAGAAGCTGATGAAATTTCCCAACCGGGAAGAAATTTTCGGAAAGCAGCAGATCTATGACTGCAATGACAGGGCCTGTGCCGCAGAACCTAATCTTTTGATTAATGCCACCGAGATATCCTTTGAAGAGCTGTGGGATCTGGCCCTGTCCTACGATGGGGTCATGTTTCCGGCTCACATTGATAAGACGGCCAACAGCCTGATCGCGAATCTGGGCTTTGTGCCGCCGGACAGCCGGTTCGTGACAGCGGAGGTGAAAGATCTAGGAAAGCTCCACAGCCTTCTGCGGGAGAATCCCTACCTGGCGGATTGCAGGATTATCAGCAATTCCGACGCCCATTACCTGGAGCATATAAACGAACCGCGGCTGACCTTGGAGGTGGAGGAGAAGTCCAGGGAGGCGGTGGTGGAGACGCTGAGGAGGAGAATTGGATCAGAATAATGGAAATCCCCTTGAAAAATCCCCTATTTAATGCTAAAGTAGAGAAGGTTTTCTAAAACAGGGGAAACCACTCTGGAGAGTCTTCCTTAGGGGAAGCGCCGAAGGTGTAAGGCGGTGGACATTTGGGACGCAAGCCGATCTCTCAGGCAAAAGGACAGGGCATACCAAATATGCAGATGTTCTACTCTTTGGAGAGCTGACGAAATGTCAGCTCTATTTTTCATGCTAAAAAAGAGGAGGATCATGTAACAATGGACAAATTATTGAGCTTTGTGGAGATGGGAAACGAGTTTCTCATGAGCTACTTTTTAGTAGTGGTGTTGTTTGGAACCGGCATTTACTATACCATCCGCCTGCGGTTTATTCAGGTGAGGCGGTTTAGGGAAGGCTTTAAGCTGGTGTTCGGAAACTTTAATATGAACGGTGAAAAGCATGAAAAGGGAGAGATGACCCCTTTTCAATCTGTGGCTACGGCCATCGCCGCCCAGGTGGGAACGGGAAACCTGGCGGGAGCAGCTACCGCCCTCATCGGAGGAGGGCCGGGGGCAATCTTCTGGATGTGGCTGTCCGCCTTCTTTGGCATGGCAACGATTTACGCCGAGGCGGTGCTGGCCCAGCAGTACCGGATCGAGGTGGATGGCGAGGTGACCGGTGGCCCGGTGTATTACATCAAGGCGGCCTTTAAGGGAACCTTTGGCCGGGTGCTGGCGGTTCTGTTCGCGGTATTTATCGTGCTGGCCCTGGGATTTATGGGAAATATGGTCCAGTCTAATTCCATCGGCGCGGCTTTTTCAGAGGTCTTTGCTCTCTGCAATCTAAATGTGCCGCCGGTGGCGGTGGGAGCGGTGATTGCCGCATTGTCCCTGGTGATTTTCCTGGGCGGAACCAAGAGGTTGGCTTCCGTGGTGGAGAAGCTGGTGCCGGTGATGGCGGGCTTTTATATTGTGGGAAGCCTGATTCTCATTGGGATGAATATTACCCATGTGCCGGAGGCATTTATGCTGATTATCCGGGGAGCATTCAATCCATCTGCCGTTGTGGGAGGCGCGGCAGGAATCACCGTGAGGGAAGCCATCCGCTACGGTGTGGCAAGGGGGCTTTTCTCCAATGAGGCCGGTATGGGCTCCACTCCCCATGCCCACGCCAGGGCCAAAGCGAAATCTCCCCACCATCAGGGGCTTTGCGCGATGATCAGTGTATTTATTGATACCTTTATTATCCTGAATCTGACCGTATTTTCCATCCTGACTACTGGCGTGATTAGCAGCGGCAAAGACGGTACGGCTCTGACCCAGGAAGCTTTTATGCAGGGCTTTGGCTCATTGGGAATCGTTTTTGTGGCGGTGTGCCTGCTGTTTTTTGCTTACTCTACGATTTTGGGCTGGCATTTCTTTGGTTTAATCAATGTGAAATATCTGCTTGGCAAAAAGGCGGCGGCGGTTTACTCCGTGCTGGTGTGTGTGTTTATCGTTATCGGTTCCGCCTTGAAGGTGCAGCTGGTGTGGTCGCTGGCGGATTTCTTTAACGGGCTGATGGTGATTCCAAACGCCCTGGCGCTGTTGGCCCTAAGCGGGCTGGTGGCGAAGCTCAGCAGAAAATTAGATCATAAGGAGTAGTGGGATTCCGTTGAAAAGTAGCATGATAGTACATGAAAGTTGTGTGAGCCTTTGGAGATGCACGGTTTAGGAGCAATTTCAAACATGCTTTAGACGCATGGGAGGGGAATATCATGGATGAACGTCAGCTCAGATACGCGCAGGCCATCCGAGCGGCAGGAAGCCTGACAGGGGCGGCCGGGGCCCTAGGGCGGGAGCCTTCTACCCTAGCAAGAGCCTTAAAAAAGCTGGAAGGCGAGCTGGGAGCGGCCTTTTTTCGCAGAGGTGCCTTAGGACTTACGGCCACCAGGGAGGGGGAGGTGTTTTTTGAATACGCGGACGAGGCATTCCGGCTTCTTGCGGCTATGAACCGGGCAGAAGAAGGGAACTTGACAGAGCGGGAAATGGAGTATCTTCTGGTCATTCGAAGGGAGCGGGGAATTGCCCGGGCGGCAAAGGCCCTCTATGTGGCCCAGCCCTCCTTAAGCCAAATTTTGATGAAGCTGGAGAAGGAGTGCGGATTTCCGATTTTTGTGCGCCAAAGGGATGGGGTGGCGGAAACTGAGGCGGGAAGGCGTTTCCTGGACCAGGTGGAGGAGCTTGCGGTGATTTACGGCAGGCTTCGCCGGGATATGGAGGAATTTCAGCAGATGCGCCGGGGCCTGGTATCCTTCGGCATTCCCTACAACCTGGGAACCAGCCTGCTGCCGGATATTCTGCCTCAGTTTACCTCCCGCTATCCGGGAGTGGAGGTGCGTTTTTTTGAGAATAATTCCGTGGAGCTGGACCGGATGGTGCTGGAAGGGAAGACGGATTTTAATATCATGCATTTTCAGAAGGAGAAGGAAAAACTGTGCTATGAAACCTTGGAGGTAGATCCCTTCTGCCTGGCGGTGCCGGAGAGCTGGCAGAAGCGTCTGGGGTTTAAGGACGAGGGGCAGAAAATCGGGAAAAAGGAGTTAAAATCCCTGGAAAATGAGCCCTTTGTGATGGTGGCTCGGGGACAGAAGCTGCGGCAGACGGCGGATGAGATTTTAAGCAGAGCTCAGGCAAAGCCTCTCATCCGCTGTTCCACCAAAAGTATGGAAACCGCCAAGCGGCTGGCTGCGGCGGGGATGGGGCTAACGCTGCTGCCACAGTCCTATGTGACCCTGTTTTCCGATACCAGGGGGCTGCGCTGCTTTTCCCTAAAGGAAGAACTTAAGGGAGTATGGACGATTGTGGCGGTCTATCCAAAGGAAGGGACTCTGCCCCGGTGCAGCCGGGAGTTTTTGCAGATGCTGCGGGAGCGGATGAGTTGAGATCAGAAAGACTAATATCTCACAACAGTTTTTCGACGATTAGCGAAAAATTTTTCCGATAGTTGGCGAAATATTTTTCCGATGATTGGCGGCAAAAGGGTATGGCAGTTGGAAAATTGCTTCGAAGAAAGTGCAAAAATCCTATATAGGATAAGGATAATTATATATTTTACCTATATATATTTTTCCGCTATACTAAAGTCACACAGGAAATAAAAAGCATGATTTCAGTATGGAGGAGGATGTATCATGGAGTTTTTGGAGGAAGCGAAACGGCAGTTTGGGGAGCTGATTCTGTCAGAACTTCAGCGGATCGAGCGGATGAAGGAGAGCGGTGCGCCTAAGGATTTTTCCAAGCTGGAGAAAATTGTGGTGGGCGTGATGCCGGGGGATGGCATCGGCCCCATCATCATGAAGCAGGCATTAAGAGTCCTGGAAACCCTGATGAAGCCGGAGATTGAGAGCGGAAAGCTGGAAATCCGCCACATTGAGGGGATGACCATTGAAAACCGGGCGGCTCTCCTGCAAAGCCTGCCGGACAGCGTCTTAGAGCAGGTGAAGCAGTGCGACGTGCTTTTAAAAGGCCCCATGGTGACGCCCAGGGCGGGAGATCCCTGGCCTAACCTGATTTCCGCCAATAGCATGCTGCGCCGGTCCTTAGATCTGTACGCCGCGGTGCGGCCCATCAAAATCCCGGAGAAGGGCATCGACTGGACCTTTTTCCGCGAGAATATTGAGGGCGAGTACATCTGGGGCAACAAGGGAATCCAGGTAAACGAGGATCTGGCGGTGGATTTTAAGGTGCAGACCAGACAGGGAAGCGAGCGCATTGCCCGGGCGGCCTTCGAGTTTGCCAGAAAGAACGGCAAGAAGAATGTAACCGTTGTGACCAAGGCCAACATCGTGAAGCTGGCGGACGGCAACTTTATCAAGGCGGTGCGCAAGGTAGGGGAAGAGTACCCGGAGATTGAGATTCAGGAGCGCCTGGTGGACGCCATGGCCGCCAAGATGATGGATCCGGAGTTTAACAAGGGTATCGAGGTCATTGTCCTGCCCAACCTTTACGGCGATATTGTCACCGATGTGGCGGCTGAGGCCCAGGGCGGGCTGGGAACGGCTTCTTCCTCCAATCTGGGAGATCATTACGCCATGTTTGAGGCCATTCACGGCACTGCCCCTTATCTGATGAGCCATGGCCGTGGCGAGTACGCGGATCCCAGCTCCTTAATCCGGGCGGTGGGCATGATGCTTGGACAGATCGGCTATGTGGACCGGAAGAAAAAGCTGGAGGAGGCGATGGAGGTCTGCACGGTGTTGGAGAGAAAGGTGGTAATTACCACCATGCCGGAGGACGCCAGCACGGAGCAGTTTACGGATTATGTGATCGAGACATTGGAAGAGATGAAGTAATCAGAAAAATGGAAAGTTTCAGAAGGGGGAGCTGCCTGGGTGGGCGGCTTTCCTTTTTTGACTATAAGGCAGGTTTACGACAGAAGATTCTTGTGTTATCCTAATAATGTGAAAAAGAACGAAATTTTGGAGCGGTATGCAAGTGAAAACAATTTATCTGATTGGCGGCCCCATGGGCGTGGGAAAGACTGCCGTGTGCCAGCGGCTGAAGTCAAAATTAGAGAACAGCGTATTTTTGGACGGCGACTGGTGCTGGGATTCGCACCCTTTTCAGGTTACGGAGGAAACCAAGAAGATGGTGCTGCGGAATATCTGTTTTCTGCTGAACCAGTTTCTTCGCTGCTCTGCTTATGATCATGTGATTTTCTGCTGGGTGATGCACCAGCAGGCGATTATCGATGAGATTTTGGCGGGGATTGACACAGCGGGCTGCAAGGTGAAAACAATCTCTTTGATCTGCGATGAGCGCTCCTTAAGAGAGCGGCTGGAAAAGGATATTGCGGCAGGTGTCAGAACGGAAGACGTGATTGACCGGGCGGTTTCGCGGCTGGGCCTATATGGGAAGCTGGACACCCACAAGATTGACACAAGCCGCAGGACATTGGAGGAAATTGCCGGGGAGATTGGGGCTTTATAGGACATGGAGGAAATTTTATGTATGGTTCAGGAAGAGGAGGAAGCAGGGCTGATCAGAATGTATATGCATCCATAAAAACGCTTAATCCGTCTCCCGAAAATACTCGTCCGCCAGCACCGCCTTTATAAACATCTTCACCTGGGGCAGTTCAAAATAGTCATGGCGGTAGAGAATATGGGAGGTACGGGTGAAGGCGGTTCCATCGGGAAAATGCAGGGGGCGGATGAGGCCGTCAAAGCCTTCTAAGCAGATGGCGGGAAGGATGGCCCAGCCGATGCCCCGGGATACCATGGCCAGACAGCTTCCAATGTCGTCGATCCAGAGATTCACGCGGCTTCCATAGCAGCACCGCTCCTGACGCCAGCGTTCAATCTCATCAAAGAAGGCCTGGTCTGTGTGGCGGCCAATGTAAGGCAGCTGGTTTAATGGAGTATGAGCGTGTTCATTGGCAACCACCAGGCAGACCGGCTCCTCCCGCAGAGTGACGATCCCCTCGTCCCACTGGAAATTGCCTCGCACCAGGGCGATGGAAATCTCATTTTCCTTCAGACTGCGGTAAAGGCGGGTGCTCTGCTGGGTGTTGACATGGATATCCACTTTTGGATACTGAGCCATATAGTTTTTTAATACATCAGGCAGACGGTAGCGGGCATAGTTGACGGATACGCCGATTTTTAAAGTACCGGCCACGTCCCCGGCGATGGAGGCCAGGTCGATGTGGATTTTCTGCATGGAGGCGGAGATTGCCCGGATATGGGGAAGGATGGTTTCCGCTGCCGGGGTAAAAATAATTCCTTTGCGGGAGCGGATGAGCAGGGTGCAGCCCAGCTCCTCCTCTAATTTTTGAATACGCTTTGTAAGAGCGGACTGGGTGGTGAAAAGCTTCCCGGCCGCTTTTGTGATATTTCCCGTTTGCTCTAACATTTCAAGCATTTCACAGTCTTTTTCATCCATTTCTTTTGAATCCCCCTTTTTATTACAAGAAAATCATTCCAAATTGGAATTGAATTTAATGAAATTATACAATTTTACAGAATGATAATCAAGAGGTATATTAGGGTTAGAAAGAAAAACGGGAGATTAATCCCAAAAGAGTGAAGGAAAAGGAGGAAACAGACTATGTATATGACCAAATACCCCTGTGTTTACATGAGAGGCGGCACCAGTAAGGCCGTATTTTTCCACGAGAAGGATCTTCCCGAGGACCGCAGCAAATGGGATGAGATTTTCTTGAAGGTAATGGGAACCCCGGATGTAAAGCAGATCGACGGCATGGGAGGAACCGTTTCTTCTACCAGTAAGATCGCCGTTATTTCCCCCTCTGACCGTGAGGATGTGGATGTAAACTATACCTTCCGCCAGGTGGATATTGTGATTCCCAGAGTGGATGGAAGCGCCAACTGCGGAAATATTTCCTCCGCCGTAGGCCCCTTCGCCATCGATGAAGGTCTGGTTCCCGCCGTAGAGCCCATCACGGTGGTTCGGATTTTAAATACCAACACCAACAAGATCATTGAGGAGCATGTGCGGGTAAAGGACGGAAAGGCTATGGTTCACGGGGATGAGGTGATTAAAGGCGTTCCCGGCACCGGCTCCCGCATCGATATGTATTTTGAGGATCCGGCTGGCTCAAAGACGGGAAAACTGTTCCCCACCGGACAGAAGAAGGAGATTTTCGACGTTCCCGGCTACGGCCCGGCGGAGGTGACGGTTTTAGACTGCTCTAATCCTATGGTATTTATCAAGGCTTCCGACCTGGGAATTAAAGGGACGGAGCTGGTGGAGTTAAACCAGAACAAGGATGTGATGGAGCACATTGAGCGTATCCGGGGGATGGCTGCCGTTAAGTGCGGTTTTGTGGAGAACTGGGAGGATGCCAGAACGAAATCCACCTCCGCGCCTAAGGTTTCCATTATCTCCGCTCCCCAGGATTATGTGGATATGGATGGAAATACGGTGAAGGCGGAGGATATGGACATCTGCGTGCGCGCCATTTCCGTAGGAGCCCTTCACAAGGCCTATCCCATGACCGTGGCCGTGGGAACCGGCGCGGCGGCGAGGATTCCCGGAACCATCGTTTATGAGACGGCGGTGAACGATAAGAACAGCGATATTATCCGCCTGGGACATTCCAGCGGCATTACCGAGGTGGACATCAAGATGGACGGCGAGAAGGTCTTAAAGGGCGGCGTGACCCGGACGGCCAGACGGATTATGGACGGCTATGTATACGTAAGAGATTAAAGAAGAGGGAGTAGGAGGTTTGATTATGGGAATGCAGATTTTAGCCCTGGCCTGTTTGATCGGCGCCATCGTATTGGGCTTTGTGAAAAAGGTAAATGTGGGAATCGTATGTCTGGGCCTGGCTTTGATTTTGGGTAAGATCGGAGGGATTTCCGACGGAGATATCTACGCCGGATTCCCCTACAAGCTGTTTTGCACACTGCTTGGCACTATGCTGTTTTTCAGCCTGCTGCAGCAGAACGGAACCCTGGAGAAAATTTCCCAGAAGCTGATCGGTCTTTGCGGAAAGAACACCTTCCTGGTGCCGGTAATTATCTATATCGTCAGCTATCTGCTGTCTGCCGCGGGCCCCGGAGCCATCAGCGTGCAGTCCGTAACCGTGCTCTTTGCCGTTTCCCTGGCAGTGCAGATGAATGCCAGCCCCGTGCTTATGGGCGCCATGGCCATCCTGGGAGCGGTGGGAGGAACCGCTTCCCCCATCGCCCTGACCGGAATTATCGTGGAAGAGCTGCTGCTGGAAATGGATATTACCGGCATGGGGATGCCGATTTTCCTGGGCGTCAGCCTTGCCAACTTCACCTGCGCGGTAGTGACCTATGTGGTTCTGGGCGGCTATAAGATCCGCCAGGCTCCGGGCACGGCTCAGAAAACAGTGGAAAAATTTGACGGAAAGCAGATTATGAGCCTGATCGCCATTCTGGTAATGGTGGTGCTGGTGGTAGGATTTGCTTTTGATGTGGGCCTGGTGTGCCTGACTCTGGCCCTGATCCTGATTCTTTTGGGCGCGGCGGATGAGAAGAAGGCGATCAAGATGATCCCCTGGGGCACCCTGCTTTTAATCGCGGGCGTATCCGTCCTGATGAGCATCACAGAAACCCTGGGCGGAATCCAGCTCTTGAGCGATATCCTGGCTTCCTTTATGAATACCCGCACCGCCGCGCCTCTGATGGGACTGACCGGCGGAATCATGTCCTGGTTCTCCAGCGCCAACGGCGTGGTATTCCCCACCTTGATTCCCACGGTTCCCGATGTGGCCGCCCAGGTAGGCGGAGCCTCCATTGTCCAGATGACGGCGGCCATCGTCTGCAGCGCTACGGTGGCGGGAATCAGCCCCATGTCTACCGGAGGAAGCCTGGTTATGGCAGGCTATGCCCAGGAGACGGGCTGTGACGACAAGGAGCAGCAGAAGGTATTCGGCCAGCTGTTCTTAGTATCCGCAGGCTGCGTGCTGGTTGTATTTGTTCTGACCTTTGTGGGGCTGTTGTCTCTGGTTGGATGATTGGAATGAGAGAGAAGGAGGAGCGCGAATATGAGCGTATATGCATACATAGGCTGCCGCACCACAAAGGAGCGAAACGCCAGGGGAAAGGGAATTAGCGTCTATTCGGTGGAGAAGGGCAGATGGGAGCTTTTGCAGCTTTTAGAGGGGGAGGTCAATCCCTCCTACCTCTGCCTGAATGAGGCTCAGAACCGTCTTTATGCCATCCACGGGGATTTCTGTCAGGTAAGCTCATACGAAATCCATGAGGATGGAACTATTTCCTCTATCAATACGGTGGACACCCACGGGACCAATCCCGTCCATCTGACCCTGGATCCTACGGGAAAATGGCTTTTCGTGGCCAATCTCCAGACCGGCGGCGTATCCGTGATACCCGTAAATGAGGACGGTTCCCTGGGGCATATTAAGGAATTGAAATTCATATCCGGAAACGGAGGCCCAGGCTATATTTCCCATCCCCACCAGGTGAAGCTGGATGGCAGCGGCAGATGGCTTCTGGTGCCATCCCAGGGAAGGCTTCAGGGTATAGGAAAGATTACGGTTTTTGAGGTTGATTCCAAGGAGGGAGATCTGCGGGAGCACTTTGTGGCCAAGGCCAGAACCGGGGCGGAGCCCAGGCACTGCGTATTCCATCCCAATAACCGGTTCTGCTATGTACTGAATGAGAAGGACAGCACGGCGGCCCTTTACTACTTCGATGAGGAAAAGGGAACACTTGAAGGCAAACAGATCCTTATGACCATTCCTGAAGATTACACCGGGGACGGCTGGGCCAGCGCCATTGACATTGACCCGGCTGGGCGGTTCCTCTATGTGTCCAACCGCAAGCATGACAGCGTGACGGTATTTACCCTAGATCAGGAAAACGGCCGTATGAGCTGGCTGCAGAACATTGCTACCGAAGGGGTTCAGCCCCGCTTTATCACCGTAAGTCCTGATGGAAGCCAGCTTCTGGCGGCCAACGAGCTTTCCGATACCATCCGTGTTTTTGACGTGGAAGAAGACGGACATCTGGCATACAGCGGCGTTACCGTAGCCACTGAGAGCCCGGTGTGCGCGGTTTTTAAAACGAAATAAAAAAGGAGAAATGAATGATGGTTACACTGCATAAAGGCCCCCATTATATCATAGACAACAGCCGCATCGCGGCCCCTGGCGAGCCGGGACTGACCCCGCCTGAGGAGGCGAAGAAGCAGACCCTCACCTACCAGGTGCTGGAGAAGCACAACCACTCCGAAAATATGGAGCATCTGCAGATCAAGTTTGACTGCATGGGCGTTTACGATAATACTTATGTGGGAATCCTCCAGACCGCCTACGCCAGCGGCTTAAAGGAATTTCCCATGCCCTGCGTCTTTACCAACTGCCATAACTGCCTCTGCGCCGTAGGCGGAACCATCAACACCGACGTCCATAAGTACGCCGAGAGCGCCTGCGTGAAGTCCGGCGGCATTTTCGTTCCCCCTCACGAGGCGGTGATTCACCAGTACATGCGGGAAATGATGATCAATTCCGGCGACATGGCCATTGTCTCCGACTCCCATACCCGTTACGGCACTCAGGGTTCCGTGTCCATCGGCGAGGGCGGCCCGGAACTGGCGAAGGCTATGCTGGGAAAATACTATGAGATCGACTATCCCCAGGTGATCGCCGTGTACTTAACCGGCGCTCCCAAGCCCTGGGTAGGCCCCATGGACGTGGCGCTGAGCCTCATCGGGGCGGTATTTAAGAATAATTTCGTGAAGAATAAGGTTCTGGAGTTTGTGGGCCCCGGCGTGAAGAGCCTGTCCATGGATTTTAGAAACGGCATCGACACCATGACCACCGAGTCCGCCTGCCTTTCCTCCGTGTGGGTGACCGATGAGAACACCAGGGAGTATTTTGAGGTTCACGGCCGTCCCCAGGGTTATCAGAAAATGGAGCCCGGAAGCCAGGCCCTCTACGACGGCATCGTGGAAATCAACCTGGATACGGTGGTTCCCATGATCGCCCTGCCCTTCCATCCCAGCAACGCTTATCCCCTGGCGGATGTGATCGCCGACCCGGAGAAGTATCTTGGCATGGTAGAGGAAGAGGCTAAGAGGGTGTTTGAAAACAATAAGGATATCCACCTGGATTTAAAGTCCAAGATCATAAACGGCAAAATCAAGGTAGACCAGGCCGCCATCGCGGGCTGCGCCGCCGGTTCCTTTGAGAATATATGCGCGGTGGACGCCATTGCCAAAAAGGAGAACCGGGGGCTTGGCACGTTCCCCTTGAATATTTACCCGGCATCCCAGCCCATTATGTACGAGCTGAACCGCGTCGGGGTGCTCAACGACCTGATGAACTACGGCGTTCGGGTAAAGACCGCCTTCTGCGGCCCCTGCTTCGGCGCTTCCGATGCTCCCGGAAACAACGATTTCTGCATCCGCCACAGCACCCGCAACTTCCCCAACCGGGAGGGCTCTAACCCGGCAACGGGACAGATCGCTTCCGTAGCCCTGATGGATTCCAAGTCCATTGCCGCCACTGCCTTTAACGGCGGTTATCTGACCTCGGCGGAGGATGTGCAGGTGGAGTACGAGATCCCGGCCTACCATTTCAATCATCATATTTATGATAATATTGTGTACAATGGCTTTGGAAAGGCAAAGCCTGAGACGGAGCTGGTTTACGGCCCCTCCATCAAGGACTGGCCTAAGATGGCTCCCCTTACCGACAATCTGCTGTTAAAGGTAGCCAGTGTCATCCGGGATGAGGTGACCACCACTGATGAGCTGATTCCCTCCGGCGAGACGGCTTCCTACCGCTCCAATCCCTACAAGATTTCCGAGTACACCTTAATCCGCAAGGATCCAGCTTATGTGGGCAACGCCAAGGCCATCCAGGCATATGAGACTGCCCGCAGAAATGGGGACGCATCCAAGGCGGCAGAGGTTTACGAGGTACTGAAGGCAGTGGGAATCGAGGAACCTGCCGAAGAGCTGGCAAAGACCACCGGAATCGGCTCTGTGCTCTACGCCAAACGGCCCGGCGACGGTTCAGCCAGAGAGTACGCCGCCAGCTGTCAGAAGGTGCTGGGAGGCCTGGCAAATATCTGTATTGAGTATGCCACCAAGCGTTACCGCAGTAACTGCGTCAACTGGGGCATCCTGCCCTTTACCTGCCCGGATGAGGAGATCGATCTGGCGGTAGGCGAATACCTTTACCTGCCGGGAATCCGCAGGGAGGTAGAAGAGGGAGCTACTGAGATTACGGCAAAGGTGATCGGAACCGATGGAAGCGTTAGGGACTTAAAGCTGAATCTGCCGGGAGTTAGCGAGGCGGAGAAGCAGGTGCTCCTTGCAGGCAGCCTGATTAATTTCTACAAGCAGGACCAGTAAAAGGAGATTATATGAAAACCGGTCAGGAAAAAAGTGAAATTCGGAAATTAGCGGAATGGATTCATGATATGTCCTGGGAAAAAATGCCCGGTAAAGTCCAGGAGGCCGCCGGCCTGCGGGTGCTGGACTTGGTGGGAGCCGGCCTGGGAGCGGTGAAGGATCCCTTAATGGAGGCGGTAATCGCCTCCTACGGGAGCCGCTATGGGCGAGGGCCTGCTTCTGTGTGGGGCCGGAGTGAGAAATTTCCGGTGGAAATAGCCGCCAAGGTCAACGCCATGCTGGCCCATACCCTGGAGCTGGACGATGTCCACCCGGCCTCCAAGACCCACGGCAGCGCCAGCATCATCCCTGCCGCCTGGGCATTGGCGGAAAGCCTTCACAGCAGCGGCGAGGAATTTTTGACGGCTGTGATTTGCGGCTATGAGGTGACGGCCCGCATCGGTATGGCCTTGGGAGTGACGGCCCACCGGAAGAAAGGCTGGCACGCTACCGCTACCTGCGGTATCTTTGGCTGCGCCGCCGCCGGAGCTAAACTTTTGGGACTGGAAACGGAACAGATCATCTGGGCCCTTGGAATGGCGGGAACCCAGAGCGGCGGCCTTTGGGCCTTCCTGGGAGACGGGGCAAGCTGCAAGGCGCTGCACCCGGGCCACTGCGCCGCCTGCGGGCTGGACGCCGCCTTTTTGGCGGAGGCTGGCATGACAGGGCCAGAGCATATCCTGGACGCGGAGGACGGAGGGCTGCTGGCGGCGATGTCCGATGATTATGACCTTTCCAAAGCGGGAGCGGGCCTGGGGGAGGTATGGGAGATCCTGAATATGGACGTAAAGCCCTACCCCTGCTGCCGGAGCATCCACTGCATCATTGACGGGGTTCTTAAAATCCGAGACAAAATGATGGAAAAAGGGCTGTCCGCAGAGGAACTGAGGGAAATGCGGGTTTACACTTATCAGGTGGGATTTAAACAGTGCGCCGTAAGCGAGGGCTGTTTAAATCCAAGATCGCCGCTGGACGCGAAATTCTCTTCCCCCTACGGGGCGGCGGCGGCCCTGCTGTTCGGCAAGGTGACCAGACAGGAATATGAGCCTTCGGTCATCGAAGATCCCAGAGTGAAGGCCCTGATCCGGAAGATTTCCGTGGAGCCCGATGAAGAGCTGAGCGGCCAGTATCCGGCTCACTGGGGCTGCCGTATTCTGACGGAGTTTGCGGATGGAACCAGATTCTCGGAGGCAATCCAGGATCCTTCCGGCAGCTTTCAGAACCCCCTTTCTCTCAAACAGCTGGAGGATAAGGCGGAAAGCCTTATCGGCGCGGCATTTCCCGGACGGGAGAAGGAAATTGCGGATCAGCTGTGGAATATCGCAGAGTGGGAACAGATGCCGAAGCTGGGGAGATAATTTAATCATCATGCAGTATAAGGGCGCGGCTAGGAACCGCGCCCTGCTGTTTTTAGAACCGCGGGGCGTATTGACAGGGAAAACAAGATAATTTATAATAGAATTACCCGATAGGTAATATTAATGGAACACGGAGAAGGTAAGCTTGAAACTTGAATACGCATCAGATAAAGTCAAATTACAATGCACGAGTATAAAAGCTGCAAAAAAGCTTTTTGGCGGGAATGCGGAGCTATCTACAAGCCTTTTATCAAGGGTGAATGCCCTTGGTAATGCCGAAACGATCAAGGATATTATTGTGCAGCCCGTTTTTAGATTTCATAAACTGAAGCATAAAAAAGGTAGAAACCTAGAAGGATATTTTGCGATTGATGTGAAATCAATTAGAGAGCCGTGGAGAATTATTTTACAGCCATTAAATCAAGACAGGCAACCTTATGATCCATGTAATATTGATGAAATAGCGGAATGCGTAAGAATTGTAGAGATTCTGGAGGTGAGCAGACACTATGAGTAATTATATTGAATATAAGGATAAAATCGCGTTCCATCCCGGCTATTATATTAAAGAAATCGTTGAAAATAGCGGCCTTACGCAGGAGGATTTTGCCAAGAGGCTGGATACGACGCCGAAAAATCTTAGCTTGCTGATTAGAGGAGAACAGAATTTATCGATCGATATAGCGATGAAATTATCCAGAATGATGAGCACAAGCATCAGCTATTGGCTGAGTTTGCAGAGTACGTATGAGGCTTTGATTGGGGAATTTAAATCAGATGAAGAACTTATGAAAGAACGAGAGGTATTTAGTTGCATCGATTATAAGTATTTTCGAATCCATTATGGCTTGCCGGATTTGCCTAGAAAAAAAGACGAGCAGATTAAGAGGCTCAGAGAGTTTTTGAATGTATCTACGCTTACGGTATTTGCTGACCGGGATATGACAGTTAGCTTTAGAAGTGCTGGGAAAGAGCTGACAGCGGCAAATATTATCAAAGCAAATATAATGGTTCAAATTGCGATCAATCAGACATTAAAGATAAAGGCGCCGAAATTTAATAAAAGGAAGCTGGAAGACTCTGCAAAATACGCGCTGACTTTGACTAAAAATCATGATACGTTTTACCCTCTGATTCGGGAGGCATTTCTTAAAGCAGGGGTAGTTTTTTGTATTTTGCCGAATTTCTCCGGTTCAAAGATAAATGGTGCTACAAAAAAAGTGGGCGATCACATTATGCTGATGGTCAATGATAGAAGGCTAAATGCGGATACATTTTGGTTTACGCTGTTTCATGAGATTGGCCATATTATGAATGGGGATTATGGGATTTCTTTTGAAAAGGAAAGTGGACAGCAGGAAGAAACCGCGAATCAGTATGCGGCGGACAGCTTGATTCCACCAGAGGAATATCATAAATTTTTATTGGAAAAGAAATTTGATGAAGTATCGATTAAAACTTTCGCTGACCAGATTGACCGGGATCCGGGAATTATTGTGGGGAGGCTTCAAAATGATGGAATTGTCGGATTTGACGACTGGAGGATGAAGCCGTTACGCCATAAATATGTGGTAAAAATTTAAAGAAAAGCCCTGCAAAGACTGAGCAGATCAGCCAGCGGGGCTTTTTAGATTCACTTACAATCCCATCCCTCTCATCACTACATAAATCCCACAGGAGAGCACGAACATGATCGCGGTTACCGGGATTGTCAGCAGGAAAATCCGGTTGATGGTGGTGCGAAACTGATCCGCGCACAGAGTCAGGCAGATATGGGTAGGACACAGCTGGGAGGCCAGATGGCCTGCGCTGGCCAAGAGGATTGTCATGGATAAGCTTCCGCTCCCCGCCGCCAGAGCCGCCGGAAATACCACCGGAATCATAGCGGTAAAGTTGCTGAGGATGGAGCCTGAGAGCATGATCAGCCCGTATACCAGGAAGGCTGGGATGGGAAGGGCTTCCAGCCCCGCCAGAAGCTGGGCCGGAGCCTCCGTATGTCCTAATATTTCGGTGAAAATCAGGATTGTAGCCACCATCAAAAGCATATGCCAGTCCAGGGATTTTTTTAACAGTTCCGGAGCGTCCTTAAAGGAATGGCTGGCAATAAATAAAAGCAGGATAACCGCCAGAACAGCCAGGGCTGTGGGAATCCGTACCGCCAGAATCAAGAAAATAATCAGGAATACCGGCCACATATTCTGAGCCAGATGGCCCAGAAGAGCCAGAGGTCTTTCTGCGGATTCGCGGATTTCCATTTTGGATGCCGCCGGGCGCAGGTAGATCCAGTAGGGGATCACAGCGTTAAACAGCGTATAGGGCAGCATAAAAAGCAGGAACTTCCACTCCGGAACACGGCTGACAGCGCACATGAGAATCACGTTGGTGTAGACCGGCAGCAAGGCCTCCGGAATATGGCGGAAATAGGTAGTGATAAAGGCCATATGGTCCGGATCCAGCTTTCCCTCACAGCTATCCCGCACCATGGAACCGGCGATGAGGACGGAACCGGGGGCGGGCAGGAGGCCCACCATGGCGGGAGCTACCGCCGCGCTTAAAGCCTCGCTGGAACAAAGGAAGGCGATGCTGTCCTTGGCCTTTAAAAGCATCTGCTGGCGCTCCATGAGATTTTGCAGCAGAATCAGGCCGTAGGTAATAAAAAGCAGCTCCAGGCAGGAACGGGAGACGAGGGTGGTTCCGGCCATCGTCAGCAGATCCGGCATGGAGATTCCATAAAACAGAGCGGTTTCCAGGGAGGCGATGAGAACCGCCCCCCATAATGGCCATTTGAAGTGAATCAGCAGGATGATCGTGAAAAAAACGGCCGCCATTTTCACATAGAACATAGAAACCTCCCTACAGCATCACGTCTCCGGAATTAGGCCCTAAGGTCTGGCCGGTAAAGAGGTTTCCATCCGGGTCAGAAGCCAGAAACAAGGCGGCGGGAGCTACCTCCCAGGGTTCGCCGAAACGGCCCAGGGGAAGGGAGGCCAGCTTGTCCGCCTGCCATTTTGGGGTGCATCCCTCATAGAAGAAAGGCGTCTTGATGGGGCCGGGGGCGATGCAGTTGGCATTGACGCCCCGGGTGCTGACTTCACGGGCAAGGGATTTGGTGAAACCGATGATGCCAGCCTTGGCGGCGCTGTAGTGGGCGCTGTCTACTCCGCCGATCTGACCAAGTTGGGAGGTAATGTTGATAATCCGTCCGAAGCCCTGGCTCAGCATATGGGGAAGGGCGTAGTGGCAGCAGAGGTAGACGCTGCGCAGGTTGCAGGCGATCATGCGGTCCCACTGGGCGGGCTCCATGTGCTCCACGGACACCTGATGATTGATGCCGGCGCTGCAGACCAGGATATCCAGATGGCCGAAGCGCTCCGTGAATTTGCGGATCATCGCTTGGACTTCATCTTCTTTGGTTACATCCGCCTGAAAAAGTTCTGTCTGACCTGGGCGGGCGCTATCCAGTTCCGCCTTCAGGGCTGACGCCTCCTCGTCTGTATTCAGATAGTTGACGCCTACCTGGGCGCCTTCTTTTGAGAAGAGGCGGACGATCTCGCGCCCGATGCCGGTGGATCCGCCTGTAATAAGAGCTGTTTTTCCTTCTAATTTCATAGTAAAATCCCCCTTACTGTAAAAATCTTCCGCAGCCGTCCGATCGAAAACGGCTGCGATTCCAGATACAGCGCGCTATGGTGGTAGTATAGAATAGTTTGAGTAAAAAATCAAGATAAAACGTTTAATCAAATAATAAAAATTCAGCGCGGAGATTTTTCTCCGCGCTGCGTGCGTCATCAGATGGAATTTTAGGCCTGGGCCGGGGGCTGCAGCATCCGGGTGCTCTTCCTTACGATCAGCTGCAGGTCAAAGGTGGAGACAACAGGCTCGGCCGACGGTTCCTCCGAGGCGTGGATTAGGATCCGGGCGCTCTCCTTGCCCATCTCGTAGATGGGCTGGCGCACGGTGGTCAGAGGGACGCTTAAGATGCTGGATACAAAGTGGTCGTCGTACCCCACTACGGACACGTCATCGGGAACAGAAAGGTTGTATTTGTTCAGCCCGTTGTACACGCCGCAGGCCATCAGGTCGTTGAAAGCGAAAACGGCGGTAAAATTTCGTATGATACATGTATCGACAGCGTTAAGTCCTGCCCGGTAGGAGTAGTCCCCCTCATAGACCATGGCCTCATCCCATGGAAGGGAGTAGTCCGCAAATGCCTTTTTGCAGCCTTCCAGACGGCTTTCTGATCCTTCAAGTCCTGCTGGGCCGGAGATAAAAAGAATCTTGCGGTGGCCTAGGGACAACAGATGGCGAGTGGCCATATAGCCGCCGGTTTCGTGGTTGCAGATCACTGCGTTGGCCGGAGGCCGGTAGTTGGTCAGGTCCATCTGAACCATAGGGATTTTCAATGAGAATACCAAATCCTGGTTGCTGGTGTAGGTGGACATAGATGAGTCTCCGGAGCACGGAGTTACTACCAGGGCGATTCCATCTATATTTTTAGAAGATAGGGTTTCAATATACTGCCGTTCCCGCTCCGGGTTGGAGTTGGTGGAGCAGAGGATCATGGTGTATCCCAGCTTCTGGCAGGCATCCTCCATCCCCTTGGCATAGCTGGCGTAGTAGTCGTTGCGGATATCCGGGATGATGAGGCCTAGTGTATAGCTGCGCCTGGTTTTCAGGCTGACCGCCGCGTAATTGGGATGGTAGCCCATCTCCTGGGCCAGGGCGCGGATCTGTTCCTTGGTCTGCTCGGAAATCCGCGAGGGGCGGTCGTTTAAAACCAGAGAAACGGTAGCCGGGGACAAGCCGGCCTTTCTGGCAATGTCTTTAATTGTAACCTTTGTTGACAAGGTCGATTCCTCCTTCCGGCAATGGCGTGATAAACGAATTTTACCATATCGCCTAAAAATTTGCAAACGTAATCTTCTTTAAAAGAAATAAATAGGCAAAAAACATAAAAGAACAGGCGTAAAATAGAGCAAATTAGATATTTCCCATAAAAAAATTAAAAAAAGTATTGACAAATCGTTTTATCAAGTGGTATATTAAAAACACAAAGAATAAACGTTTTATCACACGAATGGCCATAGATGTGTACCGTTTAGCAAAGTTTATCAGAAAAATATTTATCAGCGAATTGTTCAGGAGGATGAAACTTTAATTATGGAGAAGATTAGACAGATTATTATTGACTGCGACCCCGGACATGACGATATTGTAGCCATCATGCTGGCGGCCCGCAACCCCAAGATCAAGCTGCTGGGCATCACCACGGTAAATGGAAACCAGACCTTGGAGAAGGTAACCCGCAACGCCCTGAATGTGTGCCAGTACCTGGATATTGACGTTCCGGTCTGCAAGGGCCTGGCTGGCCCCATTGTGCGGGAGGCTCCGCCGGTGGAGGAACGTGTTCACGGTGATTCCGGCCTGGACGGTCCGGTGTTCCCGCCTCTTACCAAGCAGCTGGATCCCCGCCACGCGGTGGACTTTATTATTGAAACCGTGATGAACGCCAGCGAGCCGGTGACCTTGGTTCCCACAGGTCCTTTGAGCAACATCGCCATGGCGATGCGCAGAGAGCCGAAGATTCTGGAGAATATCGACGAGATCGTCCTGATGGGCGGCGCTTACCAGCATGGAAATGTAACCCCTGCCGCTGAGTTCAACATTTACGCCGATGCTGAGGCAGCTCATGTGGTATTTTCCTGCGGGCGTCCTGTAGTGATGATGGGTCTTGACCTGACCAGGCAGGCTCTCTGCTATCCGGAGATCGTAGACCGGATGAGCAAGATTGAGACAAAGGGCGGAAAGCTGTTTGTAGATCTGATGCGGTTCTTCTGCATGACCCAGAAGAAAGTATTCGGATGGGAGGGCGGCCCGCTTCACGATCCCACCACAGTGGCGTACCTGATCGATCCCGACTGTATCGAGACGAAGGCCATGCATACGGACATCGATATCAGCGGCGGACAGAGCCATGGGCGCACCAACTGCGATTTCTTTAACCTGACGGACAAGGTAAAGAATACTAAGGTAGCCGTAAAACTTCATGTAGACCGCTTCTGGGATATTGTGGAAGAGAATTTGAAACTGTATGATCATTTATAATCATAATAAAATTTATTTTAAGGGAGGTTGTACTTTATGAAAAAGAGACTTACGGCGTTACTGTTGACAGCGGCCATGGCAGCCAGCCTGGCAGCCTGCTCCGGCTCATCGGAAACTGGGACTACCACTGCAGGCGGCTCTTCCGAGGCTGCGGGGAGTGAGGCTGCAGGAAGCGAGGCCGCGGATGCCTCCGAAGGGGAAGAGAATGCGGCAGAGACCTCTGGCGAACCCTTAAAGGTGGCTCTGGTTTACTCCGGATTCCTGGGCGACCAGTCCTTTAACGACCTGGCTCACGCGGGGGCTGAGAAGGCGGTAGAGGATTTTGGGATCGAGCTTCAGGAGCTGGAGAGCGGCGAGGCGGCTGACTGGGAGGCTAACTTCGTAGCTATGGCCGACGCCGGGTATGATCTGGTAATCGGTGTTTCCACACAGTTCCTTGATATTATGGAGCGCAATTGCCCCAACTATCCGGACACCAAGTTCGCGCTGATCGATGGCGTCAGCAACGCGGGAGACAACGTAGTTTCCACCCTCTTTGCCCAGAATGAAGGCTCCTTCCTGGCAGGCGCGGCAGCGGCTATGTTTACTACCAAGACGGAGATCGAGGGCGTAAACGAGGAGAAGATCATCGGCTGGGTCGGCGGAATGGATATCCCCGTACTGCGTGACTTCTACGCCGGATTTGAGCAGGGCGCAAAGTACATTGATCCCGATATCCAGATTTTACAGTCTTTCGGAAGCTCCATGACCGACGCCTTAAAGGGCCGCGAGCTGGCCAACGCTCAGATCGATCAAGGGGCAGATATCATCATGAACGTGGCAAATATCACCGGCCTGGGCGTGATGGAAGCCTGCGCGGACCGGGGCGTATACGCCATCGGCGTTGATACCAACCAGGACAGCCTGTATCCCGGACACATTCTGACCTCCATGCAGAAGAATGTGGATACCTGTACCTATCAGATTATTGAGTCTGTTGTAAACGGAACTTTCGAGGGCGGCACCGCTACCTATATGGATCTGGCCCATGACGGCGTTGGACTCACCGACTTTGCTGTGATGAAGGAGGCCCTGGGCGACCAGTTCCCCGAGGACATCGTAGAGAAGGTGGAAGAGCTGAAGGAGAAGGTTGTAAGCGGCGAGATCGTAGTAAATTCCTATGAAGGATACGAGAAACCGGAAATCGCTCAATAAATGTAACCGTTCCGGAATGGAATATGTCTTGACAAACTGCCCGGAGATTTCTGCCGGGCAGTTTTTGTAAGAGGAGAGGGAGAATATGGAGACAATGGATTATATTGTGGAGATGACCGATATTGACAAAAGCTTTCCCGCAGTCCATGCCGTAGACGGAGGACAGTTTACTCTGCGCCAGGGGGAAATCCATTCTCTCATCGGGGAGAATGGCGCGGGCAAGTCCACTATGATGAAGATGCTCTACGGCCTGTACCAGCCGGACGGCGGCGTAATCAAGATCCGGGGCAAACAGATGGATAACCTGACGCCGGGAATCGCCATCCGTCAGGGAATCGGCATGGTTCACCAGGAATTTATGCTGGTAAACGATCTGACGGTATTGGAGAACGTGATTTTAGGATTTGAGCCGAAAAAGGGCGTGACCATTGATTTTGATGAATCACGGAAACGGATTCAGAAATATGTGGACGACTACCATATGGACATCCAGCCAAACAAGCGGATTAACCAGATTTCCGTAGGAGAGGCCCAGAGAGTGGAGATCATCAAGACCCTGTACCGAGGAGCTGACGTGCTGATCCTGGACGAGCCCACAGCGGTGCTGACGCCTCAGGAATGTGAGAAATTTTTCGAGATTCTGATGGAATTGAAAAAGGATGGAAAATCGGTGGTATTTATCTCCCATAAGCTAAATGAAGTAATGGAGATTTCCGACCGCATCACAGTAATGAGAAGCGGAAAGTACATTGCTACCGTTGACAAGAAGGACACCAATACCAGGGAGCTGGCCAAGATGATGGTAGGCCGGGAGGTATTCTTAAATGCGGAGAAGGAGCATGCGGAGGTTGGCGGGCCGGTTTTGCAGATTCAGGATGTGTACACTTCCGGCGAGAAGGAACTTTCCAAGATCAGGGGCGTGTCCTTCGAGGTACATGCCGGCGAGATTGTGGGGATTGCCGGTGTGGACGGAAACGGGCAGAGCGAGTTGATTGAAGCCATCGCGGGCCTGCGGAAGGTGGAAAAGGGCAAAATCCTTTTGGACGGGAAAGATATTACCAACATGACGCCCAAGCAGTGCCGGCTGGCCGGTTTAACCCATATTCCCGAGGACCGGAACGTGCGGGGACTGAACCGGCAGATGACGGTGGAAGATAACCTGATCGCCTGGAAATTTGAGGATAAGCCTTTCGCCAATGGAATTGTCCGCAACAAGAAAGCCGTTCGGGAATATGCGGACCGCCTGATCAAAGAGTATGACATCCGCCCCACGGATCCAACCGTGGTTACCCAGTCTCTTTCCGGAGGCAACGCCCAGAAAATTGTTGTGGCCAGGGAAGTGGACGCGGATGGAAAGCTGCTGATTGCCGCCCAGCCATCCAGAGGCGTGGATATTGGAGCCATCGAGTCCATCCGCCGGATTTTGAACCAGGAAAAGAAAAAGGGAAAGGGGATTCTTCTGGTATCCGCAGACCTGGAAGAGATCATGGCCCTTTCGGACCGCGTAGTGGTTATGTATGAAGGCCGGATTATGGGAACCGTATATTCCGATGAAATCAATGCTTTGGGTGATGTGGGCATGCTGATGCTGGGGCAGACCCGGGAAAACGATCAGAAGGAGGTATCATAGAGATGGCGGAAAAGAAAATGAACCGATATGTCAGCCTGCTGCTGACCCTGATCTTGTCAATGGCCGTAGGAGCGGTGTTTATGCTAGTGATCGGCTATCACCCGCTGGAGGCCTATGTACAGCTGTTTAAGGGGGCTTTTGTGGGAACCATTAACCTGGGAACCACCCTTCAGAAGTTTGCCCCTATTCTTTTGACCGGTGTGGGATTTGCCATCGCGGCCAAGGTAGGCTGCTTTGCCGCCGGAATCGAGGGCAACCTGTATCTGGGAGCCATTGCGGCAGCCTGGGCGGGCCATTACATAAAGGGACTCCCCGGTCCAATCCATCTGATCATCTGCTTTTTGACGGCTGCCGTGGTAGGCGCTCTGTGGTCCGCCATCCCGGCCCTGCTTAAGACCAAGTGGAATGTAAACGAGATTTGCGTGGGCATCCTCTCCAGCTATGTGGCAAAGTATATTACCTCATTCCTCTGTAACGGCCCATTAAGCGCCCACACGGGAATCCCTCAGACTCCTGAGGTTGCCGAAGGGGTTATGCTGCCAAAGATCCTGCCTCCCAGCCAGGCAAACGCCGGTATTTTTATCGCCATCCTGCTGGTGATCGGAGCCGCCTGGCTTATGTCCCGCTCCACGCTGGGATATAAGTTCAACACCGTAGGACTGAATATGTTCCACGCGGAGTACATGGGTATTCCGGCCAAACGGGTAGTGGTTCAGGGAATGATGCTCTCCGGCGTATTCGGAGGAATCGCAGGAGCCATTGAGGTGTTGGGAACCTACGGATATTTCCTGGACAACTTCTCCATCAATATTGCGAACGATGGTATGCTGGCCTCCATGATCGTGTGGAACGATATCCGCCTGGTGCCCTTTATGTCCTTCTTCGTGGCGGCCTTAAAGGCAGGCGCCCTGTCCATGGAGCGTTTCGCGGGCGTGCCAAGATCCATCGTAGATACCATCACCGCAGTATTTATCATTTTCGCCACTATGGAAACGCTCTTCACCATCCGTAAGCGGAAAAAAACCGCGTCAAAGCCGGATAAGGGGCAGACGGTTCAGGTTAAAGGAGGGAATACAAAATGAGTGATATTCTGGATATTACATTGATTTACGCGACGATCCGGTCCGCCACACCCATTTTATTTGCTGCCTTGTGCGCAACCATTACCCAGCAGGCGGATATTTTGAACATCGGAACAGAAGGAATCATGCTGACCTCAGCCTTTGTGGCGGTGCTCACAAGCTTTATGACCGGCAGCTGGCTGTTTGCCATTGTCTGCGCTATCCTCAGCGGAATCGTAATCGCCATGATTATGGCGGTAGCCAATATCAAGTACAACGCCCATATCTGCGCCGTGGGTATCGCGGTGAATATGTTCGCGCTGGCTATTACAAAGTTTGGTTTAAAGCAGTTTTTGGGAACATCCGGAACCTTCAACAGCCCTGAGATCGTTCCGATCCCCAAGATTCATATCGCGGCCTTTGACAATATTCCCTTCCTGAACCAGGTGTTCAATAACTGGTGCGTAACCGAGGTGTTCGGCCTCGTGATGGTGGCTGTGATGTGGTTTCTGCTGTTCCGCACTGTGTGGGGCCTGCGGGTCCGCTGTGTTGGACGGCTTCCCATGGCGGCCGAGACGGCTGGTATCAATGTAAAGATGATGAAATACCAGGTTATGATCATTTCCGGCGTCATGGGCGGACTGGCAGGAGCCCATCTGTCCCTAGGCTATTCCCAGATGTTCGCCGACAATATGACAAATGGCAGAGGCTTTATGGGCGTTGCGGCCATGAACTTTGGAGCCCAGAATCCCATCCTGGTGTGGGTTGGAACCCTGATCTTCGGATTTATGGATTCTCTGGGAGCCAGGCTTCAGGCATACGGCCTTCCTTCTCAGTTCATCTTAATGCTGCCCTATGTGTTTACCATCGTGGTTTTAGCGCTGGCAATGTGGAGCAAGACAAAGAAGGATCAGAAAGCGAAGAGCGCTCTTTAAGGCGCGGAGGTGAATATGATGTGGGATTTGCTGATTAAAAACGGGACAGTGGTTAATTCCTGGGGAAGGATGAAGGCCGATGTGGCGGTTTCTGATGGGAAAATAGCCGCTGTGGGAGATTTGCGGGATATGGAGGCGAAGAAGGTGATCGATGCCCGGGGGAAATATGTTCTCCCGGGAATGATCGACAGCCACGCTCATATCCAGACCGGGGTTGGGGAGAGAAAGTCCGGCGATACCTACTACACAGGCTCCATCGCTGCGGCTTACGGCGGAACCACCTCCTTTGTGGATTTTGCCTTCCTCAACGAGGGGGAGACGCCCAAAACCGCCATGGAGCGGAAGATGAAGGAGGCGGCGGGGGAGAGCGTGCTGGATTATTCCTTCCATCCCTGCATTACCTCCATGGATCCCCAGTCCTTAGATGAGATTCACGGATTTTTGCAAAGCGGCTTTCCCTCCATCAAGCTGTTTACCGTGTACCGGGGGACGCTGATGCTGGAAAAGGCGGGAGTCTATGAAGTGATGAAGATGATTGCCAGGGAGGGAGGCCTCGCCCTGGTTCACGCGGAATCCGCGGACATGATCGAACGCAATATCGCCGACGCCATCCGGGAGGGGAGAACCGATGCCAGGGCTCATGCCCTGTCCCGGCCGCCTGTTACGGAGCTGGAGGCCATGTACGGGGTTTACGCCATGGCCCGGGAGACAGGCGCTCCGGTGATTCTGGCCCATATGACCACAGGAAAGGTGATGGAACTTTTTGAACACGCTGAAAAAGGGCTTCTCTTCGGGGAGGTCTGCCCCCATTACCTGGTTCTGGACGATTCAGTTTACGACAGGCCGGACGGATACAACTACATCTGCAGTCCGCCCATCCGGGGCAGCCGGGACCGGGAGGCTCTCTGGGATATGGTTGAAAAGGGGTATGTGCAGCTGATAAACAGCGACCACACCGATTATTCCAAGGCCCAGAAGGAGCGCTATAAGGATTACTTCCCGGATGTGCCCAACGGTCTTCCAACCATTGAGACAAGGGGGATGGTATTTTTCTCCGAAGGAGTGGTAAAGAGGGGAATTTCTCTGGAGCGCTTCGTGGATTTGACCTCCGCCAACGCGGCCAAGCTTATGGGGCTTTATCCAAGAAAGGGAGTCATTCGTCCGGGAAGCGACGGGGATTTGATTATCATTGACCCGGATGTCCATTATCAGATGGAAGCCGCCGCCATGCACATGGCCACGGACTTCTGCCCCTACGAGGGAATGGAGATGACGGGAGCCGTGGACTGCACCATCGCGGGCGGAGCGGTTATTATTGAAAACAGGAAGTTTACGGGGACAGACCATAGGGGGAAGCTGATGAAGCGGAACAAGCCCCTGATCCCTTAGAAGGCGGAGGCAAGATATTTTGAGTGTGGATGCTTCTCCCTCCTGTCAAGGAGAAAAAATAATTTTATTGCAGAAACCGCCGGCGGCCAGATGGTGGGTTATAGTGATGGGGATTTTGACCTATGGACATTTTTTCATGACCATGCAGCTGATTTCCTCCATGACCACAACGGTTATGGAGGACTTAGATATTACGGTAACTGAGTGTACCTGGCTTCTGACGGCCACAAAGATCGGCTTCGCGGTTTTCACTCTGTTTGGCGGTTCTCTGGGAACGAAGCTTGGCTCCAGGAGAACAATCACTTTGGGACTTATTTTAAATTCTGTTTTCAACCTGCTGTTCCCCTGGGGAGCGGCAGCTTATGAGGGGGCGTTTATACTTTGCTTACTGCAGGGCTTTGGCGGGGGCTTGATCAGCGGTTCCGCGATCAGCGTCACATGCCGGTGGTTCCCCGCACGCTCCCGCGGTCTGGCGACAGGTATTTTTACCGGTATGGTAGGTTCTATGTTCACGATTGCTTCCGTGTGCTGCCCGATTCTTGTAAGCATTGGGCTGAGCTGGCAGCAGACGGTTGCTGTGATGGGCGGAATACCTGCGGCAGTTTTGGCTGTTGTTTACTTCGCGACGGTAAAGGATTTTGGCGAGACATACCCCGGATATGCTTCTGTTGATGATATTCTTCCGGAATCGGTATCAATGACGGAAAAGACGGCAGCTAATAAGCGCAGGAAGATAAGGGAAGAGCAAAAGCCGGACAGCATGGGAGAATTCTTCAGGTCTGCAAAGGTGTGGATGGCAGGCTTGCTGATATTTATTACAGGGTGGATGCAGCTGGGACTTGGTTCTCTGTTCCCGCAGCTTCTTTTGTTTGATTACGCCCTGCCGGATGATCAGGTTGCCTCGATTACGGGCCTGGCGTTCCTTGGAATGATGGTGGGCTGTCCCCTTGGGGGAATAATCTCTGACCGGGTATTTGACGGCGTTCGCTATCCGATGCTGATAATTGGAGCAATTTTTACAGGAGCGATGTTCCTGTTAATTCCCCATACGCCGGTTTCGCTGATGGCCCTTGTGCTGTTTCTGACATACGGCGGAAACGCTTCGATCTGCGGGCCTTTTTGGTCGGTTCCCTCGGAACTGGTCACGGGGAAAATGGCGGTGATGGCAAGCGCGTTCTGCAGTACGATGGGAACAATCGGCGGACTGGCTGCCTCCTTGTTTATGACAATTACCGCAGCGGCAGCAGGGACCTATCTTGTGCCGGTATACATCTGTGCGGCGCTGGCCTTCGCGGGAGTAATTCCCGCCCTGGTAATCCGCAGATAATATGGATATTTCAGAATGGAGGAAACGATGGGAGAGAAAAATGTATTGTTGACCGGGGGAACTGGTTTTGTGGGCTTGAATATTGCGGAACGGCTTTTAAAAGAGGGATGGAACGTAGTCCTGTATGCCAGAAAACCGCTGGACCAGCGGATTACGGAAGAATTGCAGGCCCTTCCTGGAACCTTAAGCCTGGAACTGGGGGATGTGCTGGACCAGAATCGGATGGAGGAACTTTTGAACCGCTATGAGATTCGGAACATGATTCATGGGGCGGCGGTTACGCCTGATGAAAAGACGGAGGCCGCGCATCCTGCTATGATCATGGAGGTAAACTGCATGGGGCTCCTACACAGCCTTCTGGCAGCTAGGAACCAGGGAGTACGCCGGTTCCTCTACCTGGGCTCTATTTCAGCCTACGGAAGGACTGCTTTCTTGGGAAAGCCGCTGGAGGAAGGAGTTAGTATGGGTGATCCCTACTCTCTCTACGAGCTGTCAAAATTTACCGGGGAGCGGCTGTTAAACCGTCTGGCGGATCTTTATGGAATGGAGGCTTATGTGGCCCGCATCGGGGATGTATATGGGCCCTGGGAGCGCCCTACCGGCGTACGCAGCCATATGAGCCTTGTCTACCAGGCTACGTCCAGAGCCCTTAAGGGCCAGTCCGTCCTTCTGCCCAGAGAATGCTTTCAGGACTGGGTCAGCGGTCCGGATATTGCTGGGGAGACGTTGGCACTGCTTGAGGCAGAAACGCTGCATTACCGGATTTACCCCTTCTGCAGCGGAACCCGCTGGACTCTTTTGGAGTGGTGCAGGCTGTTAAAGGAGCGTTTCCCGGACTTTTCCTACGGCCTTGCCGGGGAAAATGAGAAGGCGGATATCGAGGTCAACCAGACCAGGGATAATGATCCCATGTCCCTTATTCGGCTGAAAGAGGATACGGGATACGAGCCGCGAGATCAAGAGATCAGTATAGCATTTGAGCATTATATGAGATGGATTGAAGATCACGAATTCTGCTTCAAAGTTTAGGAATTGCTGGACAGGTGGAAGAGAAAAGAGGTATAATCAATGTTAAACCGAAAAAAGGTGATTTTAGATGTAGACACAGGCTCTGACGACGCAGTAGCCATCATGCTGGCCATCAGGTCTGAGGAGCTGGAAATTCTGGGAATTACAGTAACTTGGGGCAACCGCCCGGTGGACAACTGTGTGGAGAATACCTTGCGAGTGTTGGATTTAATGGGGCGGGATATCCCGGTTTATAAAGGCTGCCCCCAGCCTATGGTCCGGTACCTTACCAGGCAGAGGAACGCCGCTCTGGATAAGGATGGAATCAGCGCGAACATCGGAGGTCAGGAGGTAACAGTCCATCCGGCTTATTTGGACCTTCCCCCTGCTGTTTTAAGGGCTCAGGAGTCTCATGCTTGTACTTTCCTGGTGGAGACTTTAAGAAATGCAAAAGAGAAGGTTACCTTGATTCCCGTAGGCCCGCTTACCAATATCGGCATGGCCCTGCGGATGGCCCCGGAGATCAAAGAGAACATTGAGGAGATTGTCCTGATGGGCGGAGCGGTCGGCATGGGAAATATTACAGCCAGCGCGGAGGCCAACTTCTACCATGATCCGGAGGCGGCGAAAATCGTGTTGGACAGCGGCATTCCATGCCGGGTCATAGGCTTAAATGCTACCCATTCCGCAGAGCTGACCTTAGAGGATGCTGAGACATTAAAATCCCTTGGAACGCCAGCCGGCCAGTTTGCGGGAGAGCTGGTGGAGAGCAGAATCCGCGCCTTAAAGGCCATGGGAACTGGGAACGGAGTGTCCGACGCCATCCATGATGCAGTGGCCGTGGCCTGTGCGGCCTGCCCTGAGATTATCCTGGATATGAAGCGCCAGAGATGCGATATAGACATCAACGGGGGAGCGGCTGACGGGCAGCTGATCGCGGACACCCGCATCGGTTATGAGGCAGATGAAACTGTGACAACTCAGATAGTCTACAAGGTGGATAAGAAACAATTTTTTGACCTTTTATGCAGGAGGCTGAGCGAAAAATGAAAATTGTAGTATTGGACGGCTACACCTTAAATCCCGGTGATTTGTCCTGGGAAGGATTTGAAAGCATGGGGGAGGTTCGGGTCTATGACCGGACCCCGGCGGAAAAGACTGCGGAGCGGATCGGGGATGCCCAGGTGATCTTAACCAACAAAACCGCTATAACAAAAGAAATTCTTGACCAGTGCCCGAATCTTCGCTACATTGGCGTCCTGGCTACCGGCTATAATGTGGTGGATGTAAAGGCGGCGGCCCAAAGAGGAATTGTGGTGACCAATATCCCTTCCTACGGCACCGATGCTGTGGCTCAGTATGCCTTTGCCCTGCTTTTAGAGCTGTGCCACCATGTAGGACTTCACGATGAGAGCGTCAAGGCGGGGGAGTGGGAAGAATGTCAGGATTTCTGCTACTGGAAGACGCCTCTTATGGAACTGTCGGGAAAGACCATGGGAATCATCGGCTTTGGCCGCATCGGCCAGAGGACAGGAGCCATCGCCCAGGCTATGGGTATGAAGGTGCTGGCCTACGACCGCTTGCGGAGGCCAGAGCTTGAGAATGAAAACTGCCGCTATGTTTCCTTAGAGCAGCTTCTGTCGGTC
The DNA here is from genome assembly GCA_944383785.1 of uncultured Enterocloster sp. GTDB lineage: Bacteria > Bacillota > Clostridia > Lachnospirales > Lachnospiraceae > Enterocloster. The sequence goes on from CALWQV010000003.1 coordinate 57,775, forward strand.
TCCGACGTGATTTCTCTTCATTGCCCCCTGCTTCCCGAGACAAAGGGCGTGATCAATGAGAACACCATCCGTCAGATGAAGGATGGCGTGCTGATTATTAACACCTCCCGGGGGGATTTGGTTGTGGAAAAGGACCTGGCGGAAGCTTTAAAGAGTGGAAAAGTGGCCGGAGCTGCGGCGGATGTGGTTTCCACAGAGCCGATTCAGGGGAATAATCCTTTGCTGAAGGCCCCCAACATGATCATCACACCCCACATGGCCTGGGGCGCGAAGGAATCCAGAGGACGGCTGATGAACCAGGCGGTGGAGAACCTGAAGGCTTTTTTGAGCGGTAATCCGGTCAATGCGGTATCGTAATTTCCGGAACGTTACATCGTTTTGCCCGGCCAAAGTACGAAACAGAAAGGAAAAATGCCATGAAAATTCTGAATTTTGGTTCCCTGAATATCGATTACACCTATGATGTAGACCATTTTGTCCGCGGAGGGGAAACACTTTCCTCGAAGGAGCTTCATCTTTTCCCAGGCGGTAAGGGCTTAAACCAGTCCATTGCCGCCAGCCGCAGCGGCGCTGCCGTATGGCATGCGGGAGCAGTAGGGAAGAATGACGGGGACTTTCTTTTAAAACAGCTTGAAGACGCCGGGATCAATACGGATTACGTAAAGCGTCTGGAGGGCCAGAGCGGCCACGCCATCATCCAGCGTCAGCCCGACGGCGGCAACTGCATCCTGCTCTTTGGAGGCGCCAACCAGCGGATTACAAAGGAAATGGTGGATGAGGTGCTGGCTCATTTTGAGTCCGGTGATTTCCTGATCCTTCAAAATGAGATCAGCGAAGTGGGCTACATGATCGAAAAGGCGGCTGCGAGAGGGATGCAGATTGTGCTCAATCCTTCTCCAATGGACGAGAAGATCGAGGCTCTGCCTTTAGATAAGGTAAACTACTTTTTGCTAAACGAGGTGGAGGCGGAGAGCATCTGTCCGGGAGAGAGCGCTTCGGCTCCGGAGAAGCTGCTGCAAAAGCTGGTGCTGCGCTTTCCGCGGGCGAAAATCGTCCTGACCCTTGGCTCCAAGGGCTCCCTCTATTGGGACGGGGAGAAGATTCTGCCCCAAGCATGCTATAAGGTAAAGGCGGTGGACACCACGGCTGCGGGAGACACCTTTACCGGATTCTTCATCGGCGGCCTTTGCCAGGGGATGGAGGGACCTGAGGCATTAGACTGGGCGTCCAAGGCCTCCGCCATCGCCGTGACCAGAGCGGGAGCCGCTCCCTCTATTCCTACCAAGGAGGAAGTGGATTGCTTCTAAAAAATATATAAAATGTGATGAGATTATCGAGGCGGCCATGAAGCCTATCCCGGAGGAATCCTGGCTTTACTACGCCATGAACCACGCCTTTGAAACCCTGGACCAGGCCGGAGGAAAGATTTTTGACGTGTGGATGAAGCTTCACGATGATTTGAGAACTACCGCCTGGGCTACCACGGCGGAAGCGATTCCCTCTGCCTTCGTATGCCTGAAGGCTGTACATAGTGATTTTAGAACCGGCGTTGTACTGGCAGGGAACTTTGGCCGGGACGCGGACACCATTGGAGCGGTGGCGGGAACCATTTTGGGAGCCAAGTATGGCGTGAAGAATATCCCCGAGAACTGGGTGGCAAAGACACGCTTCCCAACGGGAACCTGCCTGTCCTTTACAAAAGGGATCGATATTAAGGATTACGCAGAGAAGCTGGCCGAAATTATTACGAAATAGTTTTTAGCGAGGGTGAGAAGCCGGGAATGCAGAGAAGGGAGCGTTTCCGGCTTCTTTGCTGTAATTTTGCAGTACAGGTTGTATTTGCCTTTATTGTCCAATATAATGAAAGAAATAAAAGCATGGATATGGCGAGGAGAACAGCAGGCTGCCATATTCTGGACAAAATCAAGGTGCGGAATAGTGTAAAGTCTGCTATAATAGTGGCATGGATTTTCAGAATTTGCTTTTGATACAATGGGTTACTATGGGATACTGTTCGCCTGCGCACGGCTTTGGCTATGATTTCCCAAATGTTTTGTGAAAGGGAACAAGATATGACAATACAACAATTAAGATATATGATCGCCGTTGCGGAAAAGGGGTCAATCACGGAGGCAGCCAAGTTTCTGTTCATCTCCCAGCCCAGTCTATCCGATGCGGTGCGGCAGGTAGAGAAAGAAGCGGGGGTGACTATTTTCACCCGCTGCCGGGCCGGTGTGGCCCTCACCAAAGAAGGGATGGAATTTTTGGGTTATGCGCGGCAGGTAGTTCAGCAGATGGAACTGCTGGAGGCGAAATATATCAACAACGAGCCGCCCAAGCAACGGTTTTGCGTTTCCACTCAGCATTATACCTTTACTACGAATGCTTTCGTAGAACTGATTCAGAAATTCGGACAGGAGCGTTTTGAATTTATTCTCAATGAAACGCAGACCCATCAGATTTTTGAGGATGTGCGCAACCGGTTCAGCGATATAGGTATCCTCTACATGAGTCAGGAGAACGAGAGCGTTCTGACCAAACTTTTGGAAGAATATGATCTGCAGTTTTACGAACTGCTCTGTGCCTCCCCTCATGTATTTCTGAGTAAAAATCATCCCCTTGCACACCGCTCTTCGCTGAGGCTGGAGGACCTGAAGCCCTATCCCCGGCTGAGCTTTGTACAGGGCAATTATGAATCCGCTTATTTTTCAGAAGAACTGTTCAGCACAGTGACTGTGGAAAAAAACATTAAGGTCAGCGATCGGGCGGCAATCGTAAACCTGATGATCGGAGTGGATGGATATACGATTTCCAGCGGCATTTTCCCGAAATATTTGCAGGGAGACGATATTATTTCCATCCCTTTAGAGGAGCGGGAAACCATGCGGATCGGTTATGTCATCAACCGGGATAAGGAATTGTCCGAACTGGGCAGGATTTATGTGGAAGCCTTAAAAAAATTTCAATAGCCCGTGCTTTTCAGCCCTCTTTATGGAGTTTACATGACCAGTTCTGTATCATATCAGAAATCACCGACTCACATACTACTATGAGAAAATTTGACTTTACAAATGAAGGAGGAAGCACATGAACATTCGCAACGCATATGAAAAAGATTTTTCAGAGCTGCTGTCTTTCTATAACAGGATGTGCAATGTATTGGGGGAACAGGATTTTCTGCCCGAAGGAGACAAAGGCGGCTTTCCATCAGAAGAAATGATACGGGGAGCTATCGCAATGAAAGCGCAGTTTGTTGGGATAGAAGATGACAAAATTGTCGCCGCTTATATTATCGACCATAATTGTGATTCTACATATCATTCTGTTCAATGGAAGGTAAACGCAAAAATGGATGAAGTTATGGTCCTGCACGCATTGCGTGTTCTTCCTGAATATAGCGGGCGCGGATATTCCAAACAGTTAGTCAGACATGCCATCCAGATTTCAAAAGAAATGGGACAAAAGGCAATTCGTTTGGACTGCATTGAAGGCAATGACATTCCGCAGAAAATGTATCGGTCATTTGGTTTTCAATATATTGATTCTGTCAGGATCACTTATCCTGATATCGGTACACCCAAAAATTTCCTTCTCTATGAGCTGCTGCTATAAACTTTCTGCTGCCTCTTTGCAATCATACAAATCCGGATTTAAATATTTGTGAAGCCCGGAATTGTGATATTCGGGATGTGATTGAATTGGAGTAAGACGACGAAAACATGGTTGACTTTTGGGGGATAGGATGTTATACTAAGCGAAAATTATATAAAGTTTTGCTTGCTGCCGGGGAAGCATTTCAGCGTTGATTTCGTATCGATAGGCCTATGAAGATACGAGATTAGCGCTTATTTTTTTGCCTAAGTACTTACCCCGCTCAGAAGCAGGACTTGTTAAAATCATAAGCCAAATTTGTTTTGCCGGAGTAAATTCACAGGGAGGATTTGTTATGTTTATTCGTAATTTAAGGAGTGAAAAAATATGTGGCTTTTATTAGGTGCTACATTAACAGCAAGTTTTTTTGATAGTTTGAATCCATCTGCTATTGCGCAGCAGATGCTGCTTCAAGCTATGGTAAAAAAGAAGCGCCATATATGGTTTTTTATTTGCGGTATTGGAACAGCAAATTTGATAATGGGCCTGGCCATTTACTATGGAATTGCTACATGGGTATCAAAATTTCTTACGAAAATTATTAATGCGTATCCGTTGCATGTGTACGGGGCGGCGGCAATAGGCGGTATAGTCCTTTTAGGCGTTGGTATCCGGCTTATCATCAAGACAAGACAAAGCAATGCTGGAAAAAACGATTATGGATGTGAAGAAAACGAAAATGTCAAAGCCCCTGCCCAGCTTTCTCCGGTATCGTTGTTTATCATGGGAGCAGCTTTTTGTATGGTGGAATTGACGAGCGCATTTCCGTATTTTGGCTTTTTAGCACTCTTGATAAGTTATCATTTGATATTTCCATTGGCGCTGTTATTTATGATGATTTATAACTTTATGTACATGCTTCCGCTTATCCTGCTCTATTTTGGTTATAAGAAATTCCAGGGGACGTCTACAATCAAAAAGTTAGAAAGCGTATTGGATAAAGTATCATCATACATTGTACCTGTTGTTGTAAGTTTGGTTGGTATCCTGTTAGTATACTATGGCGTGACATCGCTAATGTAATTAAAGTTAAAATCATTTTTAGGGAGGATTTCTTATGAATAAGATTATTACAATCAGCCGGGAATTTGGAAGTGGCGGCCGGGAAATAGGCCGGCGTCTGGCAGAAGCAATGGAGATTGTCTATTATGATCAGGAAATCGTAGCCGCTCTCATAAAGCGTACAAAAAAAGCAGAGGAATATGTCCGTTATATGGAAAAAGAACGCCCGCTCCCCTTACTCCCTATTACAACCGCACGCACATTGGGTCTGCCGACAAATTATGCTGTTACAGAAAATCTAAACTTTTATATACAAGAGAGTAAAATCATACAGGAAGCTGCGGAAAAATCGGATTGTGTGATTGTTGGAAGGTGCGCAGATTATGTGCTTCGTGATATGAAACCTATTCGCTTGTTTATATATGCGGATATGGAGTATAAGGCTGCCCGCTGTAAAGCAAAGGGCGATGATGCCGAAAACCTTGCTGGCCCGGAACTGCGGAAAAAGATATTGTCCGTAGATAAAAAACGTTCGAGATATTATCAATTCTACACAAATCAGGCATGGGGGAAAAAGGAACACTATGATTTATGCATCAACACATCGCGCTATGCTCAAATCAAGGAAATCATTCCCGCTTTGACGGCTTTGGTTACAATGTGATTTTAGTATATCATTTTTGATATGGATTTTAGGCCTGATTCCTTCATCAGCTTTTGTATCGTCTTGTGGTACGGACAAAAGCGCCTGCTGCGTAATTCCAAACCAGTCCTCCGGTCCCCGTACCGGTTTTAACTCTCATGATAAATTGCGCTGATTTCTGCTTTTTCAGAAGTCCCTGTACACCTTCCTTTTGGAATTTTCCTCCTACCGGCACACAGTTACAGCATCGAGACAAAAGTGCATGGCTGTCTTGTCCATCTTTTGGAGTGCAGTTCATATGCGTCGTTCATCCTGACTGTTGACCGGCTCGGCTGACTCTGCTATTTAGAATAAAATATTGCCCTGAGAAATGTTCAATATTAACTCGTAAAATGCCTTCTTTTACACAATAATTTGTACCTTCATCTTTGCTTCCGCCCCAAAGAGAGCTGGCACTATCCAGCAATATGGTTGCTTGTGCGTTCTTTGCAAGCTTTATTTCGTAGTTACATAAATCACTTTCTCCAAAATTGAGAATTACCAGAATTTTTTGCCTCCCGGCCTTTCTTACAAAGATATATACAACTTGTTCAGAATTTTGGCAATCTAACCACTCGAATCCATCTTGCTCATAATCCTTTTTATAAAATGCAGAATGCTGTAAATAAATTGAGTTTAGCTCGTTAATAAAGCGGCAAAACTTTTGGTGCTGTGGATATGCAAGTAATTCCCAATCCAACTGTCTTTTCTCGTCCCATTCCCGAAACATAGCGATTTCATTTCCCATGAAATTCAATTTTTTTCCGGGATGGGCAAACATATACATATACAGCGGGCGGGCCTGTGCAAATTTTTCTTCGTATGTATCTCCGCTCATTTTTTGAATAATCGTTGCTTTTCCATGTACAACTTCATCATGGGACAACGGGAGCAAGTAATGTTCATTATAGAAATACATCATGGAAAAAGTCAATTTATTATATTGTTTTTTCCTTTCCGGTGCCGAAGTCTGCATAAACGATAATGTATCATTCATCCATCCCAAATCCCATTTATAATCAAACCCTAATCCTCCGTCATTTACCGGAGTCGTGACACCGGGGTAAGCTGATGAATCTTCGGCAATTAGGACTGCATTAGGATATCTTTCTTTTAAGCCTGCATTTATAGACCTTATAAAATGAATCGCTGCTTGGTTTTCGCCGCGTTCTTTAATTCCCTGCCAGTATATCAAATGGCTTACAGCGTCAATCCGCAGACTGTCAAAATGGAATTCTTTCAGCCAGTAATATGCCGATGATTGCAAAAAACTTCTGACTTCACCTCTGGAGTGCATGAAATTGCAGCTTCCCCATTCATTGCAGCCTGCATCGCTGTGCGGGTATTCGTAAATGGCGCTGCCGTCATATTTCAACAACGCGTAATCATTTAATGCAAAGTGGACAGGAACAAAGTCCAAAATTACACTGATATTTGCTGCATGACATTTATCTATAAAATATCGCAAATCGTCAGGATTTCCATATCTGGAAGTGGGGCTGAAAAAGCCAGTAGCCTGATATCCCCATGATTCATCGCATGGATATTCACTCAAAGGCATAAGCTCTACGCTGTTATAATGACTTTCTATTAAGTACGGAATAATCAGGTCTGCAAGTTCACGATAGTTATAAAAACTTTTTGCGTTGTTCCCCGGTTTCTTCCATGAGCCAACATGAATCTCGTAGATGTTCAGCGGATAGTATTCTGTATTCCGCTTTCGGCTCAGATAAAGCTTATCAGAGAAGGTATAGTTTCCTAAACCGTATATAATCGACGCTGTCTCTGGGCGCAGTTCAGAATAAAAGGCGTATGGGTCACAATGGTCTAAGAAATTACCATTTTTATCGTAGATTCGATATTTATACTTCATGCCTTGTGCAGCATTTTCAACGTAGCATTCCCAAAAATTTCCGTCATACACTTTTTTCATCGCCCTTTCCTGCCATTGGTTAAAATCCCCTATAACAGAAATCTTAGATGCATTCGGGGCAAATGTGCGAAAAACAACGCCATTTCCCTCTAAATGCGCTCCCAAATAGGTGTAGGCTTCAAATTCTTGCCCTGTGTAAAATCCGTAAAAGTCCACTATGTACCTCCTTTGAAAAATAGACACCAGTTGTTTTTTATATTATACTGTAAGCGAAGGAAAGGCAGAAACCGCCAATCTTTTTAATGCGTTGGAAAAACGACAAATCGAGAAATCAGTCGGGCATAAGGGGATAAATTATCATGGATATAAGGATTGCAAAAACAAAAAAGGGCATAATTAGCGCCTTTTTAGAACTCCGATCCAAAAAGGCGATTGAAAAAATAACAGTAAAGGCATTGTGTGAGAAAGCAGAAATCAATAAATCTACTTTCTACACCCACTTCAAAGATATTTATGATTTATCAGAATATCTGGAAACGAAGATTGCAAACGAAATTGTTTCTAGTTTGCGACATCCCGAATACCTGTTCTCAAAGCCGGATATTTTTATCAGGGAATTGTCTTACGCTTATACAGCGCAGGAAAACTTAATACACACGCTTTTCTCCGGCAGCCGGGAGAATATGCTGTTAGTCCGGGTTGAGGACAGCTTGAAAGAAATCATTTTCTCATTACGTCCTGAGTACAAGGATAACATTACTGCCAATGTGCTGTTTACTCTTTCCATATACGGCGGCTTTTATGCTTTTGAAAATTGACGCAGTTTTGGAGAAAATTCTGTTATTGATGTTTTATCGGAAATCAATCGGAAGATAATGGAGCTGCTTCAATAGCTTAAAATATGTGGAATAGCAGGCTGCTGTCTTCAAACGGGAAACCGCCCTGGTAGGAGGCCGATGCAAAGAGGACAGCCCGGCAGAACCGAAGCTGTCCATAGTATCGCGCCGGATGGGAGAAGAGACTCTCTCCCCATCCGATTCGCTTTTTAGTAGTGTACCACATTCTCCTCCCCGCGAATCCGCGCAATCACAGCTTCCGCCTGGGGACTCATAAAGTAATCCAGAGTCGTTTTGGGAACCAGTTCCTTTAAGGCCTCCCAATTCCCATCCTTGATAGCCTGGCGCACCGTGGAGGCGCTGATGACCTTTCCCTCCGACTGGAGCCGGGGAACGATTATACATTCAATGCCGTTCTCCGGCAGCTTCTTCTGCATAATTTCATTGTAAATCCCTGTCACCAGGCTGTTGGGCTCCTCGCCTACATAGCGGCGGGTGATGTTCATGGCCTGGGCGATCCTGGTAAAGACCGTCAGATCCAGCAGGGCGTGGCTCTCAATCACTGCCTCCTGGTCTTTCTGGAAATAGCTAGGAAATGTGGCGCTGCTGATGATGTAGGGGCCGCTGTCGTGATAACGAATGTTCTTTAAGTGGGCCGTTCCCTCCATCACCAGCTTTTTGCGCACGGGAAAGGGCACCAGGCTGGCGTCCTCGCTGACGATAAACAGGTGGAGAATGTCATTTTCCGCCGCCGCCTTTTCCGCCAGATACTGATGGCCCAGGGTGAAGGGGTTGGCGTTCATCACCAGGGCAGCGGATCTTTTTCCTTCTTCCTTTTCCTTAGCCAGCCGGTCTAAGTAATCCTGAAAGCCGGTGCGCCGGTTCTCCATAAACACGATCTGGCCGTCGATGCGCACGATCTCATAAAAGCCCAAATCCCCGAAAAATTTAGCGGAATCGCACTTGGTGTAGAGGAAAATGTGCAGGTTGCCCCGCTGATACTGGACGTCCAGCAGATGGGTGACGATCTGGTTCATCAGGCCTTCCCCCTGGTGGGCGCTGCTGACCGCCATGCACCTTAAGGTATTGCCGAAGCAGCTGCCGGTGGCGATCAGGTTCATATCCTCGTCGTACATGCCGCAGGTGTAATCCAGGTTCCCGTCCCGGCGGATGCCTTCCGCCTCCAGAAGGGCGTCGATCTGGCGGTTGGCCCGTTTGTCTGAAGGGTAGATTTTGGAAATGGTGTAATTATAATCGGACATATGCTCATACCTTTCGCTTTTTCTTTATCATAGCACAGCAATGGAAAATGGAGAAGATTTTTTTCTTGTACAAGCTGGGAAAAAGGTTTTATAATGGGGGGAGACTTACGAAAGCAGGAGATTATTTTATGTACATCGCGGATTTACATATCCATTCCCGTTATTCACGGGCCACCAGCCGGGATTTGACGCCGGAGGCTCTGGATCTCTGGGCCAGGCGCAAGGGGATTCATCTGGTGGGAACGGGGGATTTCACCCATCCGGCCTGGCGGCAGGAATTAAGGGAGAAGCTGAAACCTGCGGAGGAAGGGTTTTACACTCTGGACCCTTCTCTTGAAATCACGGAGGAAATACCAGGAAGCAAGCATCCCCGCTTTGTGATCACCGGGGAGATCAGCTCCATTTACAAGAAGAACGGCAAGGTGCGCAAGGTTCACAGCTTGATTATTCTGCCGGGGCTGGATGAGGCGGAGGCTCTTTCTAAAAAGCTGGAAGCCATCGGCAACCTTCACTCCGACGGAAGGCCCATCCTGGGATTGGACTGCCGGGATCTTTTGGAGATTACCATGGAGGTCTGCCCCAGGGCCATTTATATACCGGCCCATATCTGGACGCCCCATTTTTCCCTGTTCGGGGCTTTTTCCGGCTTTGACCGGATTGAAGAGTGCTACGAGGATATGACGCCTTATATTCACGCCCTGGAGACGGGGCTTTCCTCCGACCCGCCTATGAACTGGAAGCTTTCGGCCCTGGACGATTACTTCCTGGTGTCCAATTCCGACGCCCACTCCCCGGCGAAGCTGGGAAGAGAGGCCAATCTTCTGGATATTGAGCTAAGCTACGGCGGGCTTTATGAGGCTTTGCAGAGGGGGAAAGGACTTTGCGGAACCATCGAATTTTTCCCGGAGGAGGGAAAATACCACTTTGACGGCCACCGGAAATGCCATGTGTGCTTAAGTCCAAAGGAAGCGGAGGCCCTGGGAAACCGCTGTCCGGTATGCGGGAAAAAGCTGACCATGGGAGTGGATCACCGTGTGGAGCAGCTGGCGGACCGGGGAGAACCGGCCCGCTCGAAAGCAGCCAGGGATTTTGAGAGCCTGGTTCCTTTGCCGGAGGTGATCGCATCAGCCACCGGGCATTCCGCCTCAGGGCCCAAAACCCAGCGGATTTATGAGGATATGATCGGGAAGCTGGGCACGGAGTTTGCGATTTTAAGGGAGACGCCCCTGGAAGAAATTAAGGGCTGCGCCGGCCTTCAGATTTCAGAAGGCATCCGCCGCCTGCGGCAGGGAAGGGTGAAGCGGATTCCGGGGTTTGACGGGGAGTACGGGGTGATCCGCCTCTTTGAGCCCTGGGAGATGGAAGAGCTGGAAGGGCAGATGAGCCTTTTCGGACTGCCGGGGATGGAGCTTCCCCAGGAAAAGCCCCTGAGGGAAAAAGAAGCCCTGGGGATGGGGCAGGACAGCAGAACCGGGAATGAAGCCTCTGTGACCATGGAAGAAGAGCAGGCCGTGAAAGAAGCGGCTGCCTCCCGCGGGAAGGAGGAAGAGGGGCTGAACCCGGCCCAGGAGCGGGCCATCCGCTCTCTGGCAAGGACGACGGCGGTAATCGCCGGACCCGGCACGGGAAAAACCAGGACATTGGTGGAGAAGATCCTCCATATGCTTCAGGAGAGGCGCGTCAGCCCCGGCGAGATTACGGCAGTGACCTTTACCAACCGGGCGGCCCAGGAGATGCGAAGCCGTCTGGAGGGACGCCTTCACAGGAAGCGGGCCCTTCAGGCCATGAAAATTGGAACCTTCCACTCGGTCTGTTATGAGCTTCTGAAAAAGCAGGGAACAGAGGTATTCCTTCTTAAGGAACAGGAGCGCCAGGAGGTGGCGGATCAGGTGATCCGGGAGCTTAAGCTGGAGCTGAAGCCTGTGGGGCTTTTAGAAGAAATATCCGGCCGCAAGGCGTGGGGGGAACCCCTGGGGGAAGCGGGAGAGCTGTACCAGAAAAAGCTTGGGGAGCTGGGAGCTATGGATTTTGACGATCTTCTGTTGGAAACGCTTAAGGGGCTGGAAGCAGGTACCATTGCTGATCAGGCCTTCCGCTACCTGCTGGTGGATGAATTTCAGGATATTAATCCCCTCCAATACCGGCTGATCCGCCGAATGAATCAGAATGGACACCAGCTCTTTGTGATCGGCGACCCGGATCAGTCCATCTACGGCTTCAGAGGATCGGACTCCAGATGCTTTGACCATCTGAAGAAGGAGGAGCCTGAGCTGGAGGTGATTTATCTTAGGGAAAATTACCGCAGCTGTGGAAAAATCCTGGAGGCGGCCCAAAACCTGATTTCCCATAACCCCGGCCCGGCCAGGATTTTAAATCCCCACAGGGAAGAGGGACTTGTGCCCCGCCTAGTGACGGCCACTGGGGAGCTGGGGGAAAGCGTTTTCGTGGCCAAGGAGATCAACCGTATGGTGGGAGGCATCGATATGCTGGACGCTCAGGAGGGGTTCTTAAGGCCGGAAGAGAAGAAGACCAGAAGCTTCGGGGATATTGCCCTGCTTTATCGGACCCACCGCCAGGGACGCCTTTTGGAGCGCTGTTTAAAGCAGGAGGGGATTCCCTATGTGGTGGCAGGGCGGGAGGAATTCCTTGAGGCCGATGTGGTGCGGGGAAGCCTTTGCTTTTTCGACTGCCTGGCGGAGCGGGAAAGCCCCATGACCCAGTCCTTGTGCCGGAAGCTTTTGTGGAAGGAAAATGGAATCTCCGATGAGGCTTGGAGCCGCTTGTTGGATGATTTCCGCCCCCTCTACGGCAGGCAGAAGCCGGCAAAGTTTTTGGCCTCCTGGGCTGAGACCCTGGGAAAAAGGGAGGATGAAAACCTGGAAAAGCTCTGCGCCATGGCCCCATTCTACCGTTCCATGGAGGAAATGGCCAGGGCCATCCAGTACGGAGGCGAAAGCGATTTAAAGCGCTGCGGCCAGAAAACCTATACCTCGGACTCTGTGACCCTTATGACATTCCACGGGGCCAAGGGCCTGGAATTTCCGGTGGTGATTCTCTGCGGCCTCAGAGAGGGGCTCCTTCCTCTGGTTACGGCCAAAGGCGAGACGGATGTGGAGGAAGAAAGAAGGCTCTTCTATGTGGGAATCACTAGGGCCATGGAGGAGCTGGTGATGACCAGCTGGGGGAAGGAGTCGCCTTTTTTGGAGGAGCTGGGCAAAGAGAGAGTCCTTCGGGAGTCTGCGGCGCGAAAAATGAAGCAGGAAGCCCATCAGATCAGTCTTTTTGAGCTGGATCTGAAATTGGGGGGATTGTAAAAATCGAGATTTTAGACTATACTATCAGCAGTGAGGAAGCACAAAAAGGAAGGAATAGAGATATGGCAGATATGAAAACGCTGAAAAACCAGGATTTGATCATGGCGTACCGCCTGATGCAGTACAACGCCACGCCGGAGCGCCAGGCGGAATTTATGCAGGAGGTGGTGAAGGCTCGTTTCCTGGCCCCCGCATCCTTTGACCCGGAGCCGGAGGAAGAGGAGGACGGCAAACTGAAGCTGAAACCCGATACAAAGGTGATGTTCCCTGAGGTCAGCAACAACGAGGGCAAGAAATATTTCCCTGCCTTCAGCGACTATAAGTCGGCTCAGAAGTGGGAGCTTAAGGATGGACAGCGCCTGGTTCCCACCAATTTTGAGGATTACGCGGTGATGATCTTAAGGGATGAGAACGCCGCCGGATTTGTGATTAACCCCTTTGACGAGAACATCCGCATCGACCGGAATGTGATTATCGCATTAAAACAGCAGCAGGCGGCCTTTATTAAGCAGAAGATGGAAGAGGCCAAGAAGCGCCAGGCCCAGGCGGCGGCCCAGGCCGGCCCTCAGGGGGCGGCAGCTTCCCAGACAGCAGGGAAGGCCCAGGGCGGTTCCCAGCCAGCGGCCGCGGCGGGCCAGCAGGCGGCGGGAGCCCCCGGCCAGCCGGGACGGCAGACGGTGACCATCTCCTTCCACCGCATCGAGAAGTGCCCGGAGAAGTTCCTTCAGGAGGTTCGGGACTTCTTAAAGACCCAGCCGGTGAAGAAGGCATACCTTCAGGGCCTGATGCAGGGAGAGAGAAAGGGCTGCCTCTTCGTACTGGATCACGAGGGGGATGAGAAGGCGATCTTCTCCGGCCTGGCGAAAATCTCCAAGCCCTACATGCCCGGCATGGTGATGTACGCCGCCAAGACCTCCTCGGATCTGGGACAGAAGGCCATCGCCGGAATCGAGCCCTTCTACGAGGCATGAACCAGTTCATCTAAAGAACCGAAGCGATAGCCCATCTGTTCATATTGTGTTAAAAGCTCATCTAATATGGCCGCGTTGGTCTGGGAGGTGCTGTGCAGCAGGATGACCGCTCCCGGATGGACGCGGCCGATTAATTTTTCAAGGGCCTCTTCGCGGGTGGGCTGCTGATCCTGAATCCAGTCCACATAGGCCAGGCTCCAGAAAAAGGTGGTATAGCCCAGCTTCTTTGCCATCCGCAGATTGTCCTCGCTGTATTTCCCTTGGGGCGGCCGATAGTATTTGACCATGGACTGGCCGGTAGTCTGCCGGTACAGCTCTTCCAGGCCGGTTAATTCCTGCAAAAAGGATTCTTTGGTGGAGATTTTGGACATGTCTGGATGGTGATTGGTATGGTTCGCCACAATATGTCCCTCATCCGCCATCCGTTTCACAAGCTCAGGGCTGGTTTCGATGTAATTTCCCACCACAAAGAAGGCCGCCGGGGCGTTGTGCTTTTTTAAGGCGTCCAGGATGGCGGGGGTGCAGCCGTTCTCGTAGCCGGCGTCAAAGGTGAGATAGACCACCTTTTCATCCGTATCCTGGGCATAGTAAGCGTTAAACTGCCGCAGATATTCCGCTGTGGCGTTGGCGGTGGGAGGCTTTCCTTCCTCCGGAAAGCTTAAGCCCCAGTTTTCGCCGGCAGAAGCGGAGGCGGCCGAAAGGGCGGGACTTTCAGCAGAGCCGGCGCCCGAGAAATTTAGTGACTGGGAGAGAAAGCCGGCCGCGCTTCCCGCAAAATAGGAGAAGGAGAGAAGAAGGAGAAAAAGGGAAAGATGGACAGGATTTCGTTTCATCACTTGGAACCTGCCTTTTTAGGGTTACTCATACATATGAGAAGGAAAGATCAATTATGCGCAGACAGCCCTCCGGGCCCTTAATGGGCCTTGGGGGGCTGCCTGCGCATCACGAAGGCGGGAGAGTCCTCGCCCTTTTCAGAGGAAGCGGAGAGGGAACTTAAGTCCGCCTGTTCCAGATTTTGAATGACCCTCAGCAGATATCCGCAGAAGGCGTCCATTTCTTCCGCTTGAAATCCTTTCCAGGTCTGCTCGTCCAGCTGGTTCAGCAGCCGCCGGACAATGCGGGCCTCCTGCCTGCCGGATTCGGTCAGGCAGATCCGAAAGGAGCGGCGGCTGGCTGGGTCCGGCTGCCGCTCTAAAAAGCCGGACTGCTGCAGCCGGTCCAAGGAGCGGGAGATGGTGGTCACATCCATCTGACAGCGATCCGCCAGCTCCTTCTGGCTGATGTGATCCTCCGTCAATAGGGTGTCCAGAATCCGGGCATGGCCCTGCCCGAAGGCCAGCCCGATCTGGGAAAAGCAGGGCTGCAGGACGCTGCGGCGCAGCTTCCCCGCCTGGATTAAGAGCTGTCTGGCTTCTCGTTTATCAATGCTCATTTGATCGTCGGTCCTTTCTTACATCAATCCAGTTCAAACTGTCCCGTATAAAGCTTGTAATAGCGGCCCTTCTGCTCCAAAAGCTCCTCGTGGCTGCCCCGCTCGATGATCTGGCCCTGCTCCAGCACCATGATAGCCTTGGAATTGCGGACCGTGGAAAGACGGTGGGCGATGACGAAAACGGTCCGTCCCTCCATCAGGGCATCCATGCCCTTTTCGATTAATTTCTCCGTACGGGTATCAATGGAGCTGGTGGCCTCGTCCAGGATCAGCACCGGAGGCCGGGAGATGGCAGCCCTGGCGATGGCGAGAAGCTGCCTCTGGCCCTGGGACAGGTTGCTTCCGTCACTGTGGAGCATGGTATCATACCCGTCCGGCAGACGGCGGATGAAGGAGTCGGCGTTGGCCACGTTGGCGGCGGCCTTTACATCCCCGATGGAAGCGTCCAGACGGCCGTAGCGGATATTGTCGGCAATGGTTCCGGTAAACAGGTGGGTATCCTGGATGACCAGGGACAGGGAGCGGCGAAGGTCATCCTTTTTAATATCCCGCACGTCAATGCCATCGTAGGTGATGGAACCGCCGGAGATCTCGTAAAAACGGTTGATCAGGTTGATGATGGTAGTTTTTCCGGCTCCGGTGGAGCCTACGAAGGCGATCTTCTGTCCCGGCTTGGCATAAAGGCTGATGTCGTTTAACACCTTCTTTTTAGGGGTGTAGCCAAATACCACATGGTTGAAGCGGACATCCCCGCGCAGAGGAATCAGCCGGTCCTTCTCTCCAACCTCTCCCGAATCAGAGGTTTTGACGGTGGCGGGAACCTTCCAGGCGAAGGCGCCGGTGTAATCGGGAGCCTCTTTCAGTTCACCGTCCTTTTCTTCGGCGTTGCAAAGGGTGACCTGGCCTTCATCAATCTCCGGTTCCTGATTCATCATCTCAAAGATCCGCTCCGCGCCGGAGAGGGCGGCCAGGAGGAAGTTGATCTGCTGGGTAAACTGGTTGATGGGCATGGTGCTCTGGCGCACGTACACCAGATAGGAAGCCACGGTTCCCAGATCCGTCAGCCCGGAAAGGGCGAAGAGCCCTCCCACGCAGGCGGAGATGGCGTAGTTTACATAGCCTAAGGACACCACTGCGGGCACGGTCATGCTGGCGTAGGTGTGGGCCTTGGTGGAGGCCACGCGGTAGGCCTCGTTTCTGCGGCAAAATTCTGCGAAATCCTGGGGCTCGTGGTTAAAGACCTTTTCCACCTTCTGGCCCGCTACCATTTCCTCCACATAGCCGTTGATGGAGCCCAGATATTTCTGCTGTTCAATAAAGTAGCGGCGGCTGCGGCTGCTGTTGTATTTCACAAATACCATCATGCCGCCCAGGAACACAAATACGATCATGGACAGCCGCCAGTCCAGGATCAGGAGCATGGCAATGGTGCCGGTGACATTGATGAAGCTCTGGATCATCATGGTAAAGCTAGAGTTTAAAGCCTCGGTAACCGTGTCCACATCGTTGGTAAAGCGGCTCATAAGCTCGCCGTGGGTATGGGTGTCAAAGTAGGTTAAGGGCAGGCGCTGGGTGTGGGCGAAGAGGTCGGCCCGGATCTCCCCTACCACCTTCTGGGCAATGTGAACCATCAGCTGGTTATAAAGCAGACAGGCCGCGGCCCCGGTGAGATAGAGAAGGCCCATCAGGATCACCATGCGGATCAGTCCCGGTATGTCGCCGGGGATAATATAGGTATTGATCACCGGCTTTAACAGGTAGGTGCCCAGAATATTGGCCCCTGCGCTGACCGCTACCAGGCAGGTGATCAGGGCCATGGTGATTTTGTGGCGTCCCAGGTAGCTTCCCATCTGCAGCAGGGTGCCTTTTACATCCTTTGGTTTACTGAAATTCGTATTTCTGGCCATTACAGATTCGCTCCTTCCTGCTGAGAATGGTAGATATCCTGGTAGATCTCATTGGAAGCCAGAAGAGACTCATGGTTTCCGATAGCGTTGATCTTCCCGTCGTCCAGCACGATAATCTGGTCCGCGTGGAGAACGGAGGTGATGCGCTGGGCGATGATAATCTTTACGGCATTTGGAAGGCAGTCGGCCAGGCCCTGGCGGATCTTGGCCTCGGTGGCGGTGTCCACAGCGCTGGTGGAATCGTCCAAGATCAGCACCTTGGGATTCTTTAAGAGGGCCCGGGCAATGCAGAGGCGCTGCTTCTGGCCGCCGGAGACATTGACGCCTCCCTGTCCCAGCTCCGTATCGTATCCATCGGAGAGGCGGCCCAGAAATTCATCCACACAGGCGGCCTTGCAGGCGGCATCGATCTCATCGTCCGTAGCGTCCTCCTTGCCCCAGCGTAGGTTATCCCGGACGGTGCCGGAGAAAAGGGTATTTTTCTGGAGCACCATGGCGATGGACTCCCGCAGCTCCCTTATGGGGTACTCCCGGACGGGGATTCCGTCGATCAGCACCTGCCCTTTCGTCACATCGTAGAGCCGTGGAATCAGCTGCACCAGGGTGCTCTTAGCGGAGCCGGTCTGACCGATGATGCCCACAGTCTGGCCGGGTTTTATATGGAAGGAAATGTCGGAGAGAACGTACTCCTTCGCCTCCTTTTTGTACTTAAAATAGACATGGTCGAAGCGGATATCCCCTTCTTTGACCCGGATCTCACGGGTGTGTTCGTCATCTCGGATATCGATCTCTTCCTCAAGCACCTCGTCGATCCGCTTCCAGGAGGCCAGGGATCGGGTCAGCATCATGAAAACGTTGGAGAGCATCATCAGGGAATTGAGCACCTGCATCACGTAGCTTAAAAAGCCCGTCAGTTCCCCCACCTTGATGCCGCCTACCGTAGCCATACGGCCCCCGAAATAGAGGATGGCGATGATGGTTCCGTACATGACGAACTGCATGGCGGGCATATTTAAGGCCGCCAGCCGAAAGGCCCGTTCCGATGTGGTGCGCAGGTTGGTGTTTACCTTGTCGAATTTCTCAATCTCGTGATCGCCCCGGACATAGGCCTTTACCACCCGGATGGCGGTGAGATTTTCCTGGATAATGCGGTTTACCAGGTCGATGGCTCCCTGCATCACGCCGTAAAGGGGGCGTACCCGGCTGATAATCTGAAACAGCAGAAAGCCCAAAATCGGCGCGGCGATGAGAAAAATTACGGCCAGCTCCGTATTAATAAAGAAGGAAGCTCCCAGTGCTGTCAGCATCATCACCGGCGAGCGGAAAGCGGGCCGCAGTCCGGTGGAGATGGAGTTCTGGATGGTGGTAACATCGCTGGTCAGACGGGTTACCAGGGAAGATTCGCTGAAGTGATCTGTATTGGAGAAGGAAAACTCCTGCAGCTTGGCAAACTCCTTTTTGCGGATCTCAGCGCCTACCCCCTGTCCGCAGGCGGAGGCGAAGCGGGCGTAGCCCTGCCCCAAAGCCAGGGCAATGAGAGCCATACCAATCATCTGCAGGCCCTTTATAATGATATAGCGCTGATCTCCCAAGGCCACGCCCACATCGATAATATCGGCCATCACCAGAGGGATAATCAGCTCAAAGACGGTTTCCGCCTCAATGCACAGAATGGCCAGAATGGCCTGCCTGCGGTAGGGCTTTACGCAGGATAAAAATTCGTTCATTACGGTTGTCCTCTCCCTTTCTCGTTGTTGAATCGCCTATACAACAATTTACTTATCAATAATTGTATTAGCAACTGTTCTTTATTTTAGAACTCAGGGAGGGAAATGTCAATGGTCAAAAAGATTGCGAGTTTTGAGATTTGTAGTTTTTTCCCCAGACCCACATGGCATCTAAAATCGGTTTTAGACTTTTTCCCAATTATGTCAGGTTGTACTCTACCCGGGGCGGCACCTCGGCGTATACGAGGAAGCAAGGCAATGGCGGCGGAAAATTCCAAAGCGATGAAAGCCGGAGGCCAGGGCAAAACCCCGCCTCCGGCTTGTTTTATCATTCGTATCTTTGTTTTTCTTTTGTCCCTTTCGGCTTTCTGCAAAAGCAGACGGCGGTGTGTGAGTGTAATGCAGTCAGGAAATTTCGTGTTTTAAATCATGTTTTTTGTTTGCCGTCTGTATTCTGCGTCTGCGCTTTTCATCCGTTCACTAGGATAATGCATAAAGCCGCCCTTTTATTGCAAAAAACTTCTGCCTCTTCTTGCCACCCATGGATTTCTGTGCTAATATAAAGAACACAACAGGTCCGAAAGGGCCTTTTTTGAAGGGAAAATATACCGATGACAGCTTATTTGATCGTATGTCCCCTGGTCTTTCTGGCGGGGCTGGTGGACTCCATCGCCGGGGGAGGCGGAATCATCTCCCTGCCGGCCTACATGCTGGCCGGAGTTCCAGCCCACAGCGCCTTAGGAACCAATAAGATGGGTTCCACCATGGGAACCATTGTCTCCACTCTGCGCTACGCCGGCCATGGATATTTAAAGGGGAAGGTGGTGATGGCCCTCTGTTCGGCAGCTATGGCTATGTGCGGCTCCGCAATCGGCTCCCACATCGCCCTCATTGTGCCGGATTCGGTGATCCGCCACATGATGCTGGTGGTGCTGCCCATTGTGGCGGCCTATGTGCTTTTTAATAAGGGAATGGGGGATAATGAAAAGACCGGCACAGTACCTGGAAAGAAGGTTTTCATCATCAGCCTGGGGGCGGCCCTTTTCATCGGGGCTTATGACGGATTCTATGGCCCGGGAACCGGAACCTTCCTGCTCCTGGTGCTCACCGGGGCCGCCCATATGGACGTGCGCAGCGCTTCGGCCCAGACAAAGGTGATTAACTTGTCCTCCAACATCGCGGCGCTGGTGACCTTCCTTTTAAACGGGACGGTGGTGCTTCCCCTGGGGCTGGCCTCCGGCTGCTGCTCCATCGCGGGACACTATATCGGCTCCGGCCTGGTGGTTCACGACGGTCAGAAGATCGTCCGCCCGGTGGTGCTGGTAGTGCTGATCGCGCTGTTTATCAAGGTATTAAGCGGAAATTAAGGAGAAGATGTTATGAAGTGGAAGAAATTTACCCTTACCACCACCACAGAGGCGGTGGATTTGATCAGCAGCATGTTAAACGACTTGGGAATCCAGGGCATTGAGGTGGAGGACAATGTGCCTCTGACGGAACAGGAGACAAAGGGCATGTTTATCGACATCCTTCCAGAGCTGCCTCCGGACGACGGAAGGGCCAAAGTCAGCTTTTATGTAGACGATTCGGAGCCGGAAGATGAGATTCTGCGAAAGGTAAGCGAGGGCCTGGATGAGATGGCTTCCTGGACGGATCTGGGAGAGCGCACCATTGTGGAGAGCGAGACGGAGGATAAGGACTGGATCAACAACTGGAAGCAGTATTTTAAGCCCTTTACCGTAGACCATATCCTGATTAAGCCCACCTGGGAGGAGATCCCTGAGGAGCATAAGGATAAGCTTTTGGTGCAGATCGACCCGGGGACGGCTTTTGGGACGGGAAAGCATGAGACGACCCAGCTGTGCATCCGCCAGCTGGAGAAGGCGGTGACGCCTGAGACTACGGTTCTGGATGTGGGAACCGGCAGCGGAATTCTTGGAATCACGGCTCTAAAGCTGGGGGCGAAGGCGGTGAAGGGCACGGACCTGGATGAGAACGCCATTGTCGCCGTAGGGGAGAACTTGAAGGCAAACGATATTGCCCCGGAGAAGTTTGAAGTGCTCCAGGGAAATATCTTAGACGATGAGAAGGTACAGCAGTGGGCCGGTTTCGGATGTTACGATGTGGCGGTGGCCAATATCCTGGCGGATGTGATCATCCCCCTGGTGGACGAGATCCCGGTTCATCTTAAAAAAGGCGGCCTGTTCATTTCCTCCGGCATCATTAATCTGAAGGAGCAGGCGGTGATGGAGGCATTTTCTAAGAATCCGGAGCTTGAGGTGACAGAAGTAAACCATCAGGGGGAATGGGTTTCCATTACCGCCAGGAGAAAGTAAGAGGAAGGCCATGCATCATTTTTTTGTGGAGCCGGAGCAGATGACGGAGGGCTTGGCGCGGATCGCGGGCGGGGATTTAAACCACATGAAGAACGCCCTGCGCATGAAGCCGGGGGAAGAATTTCTGGTCAGCGACGGCACAGGAGGCGACTTTTTATGCCGGCTGGAGGAGCTGGATGGCCGGGAGGCCAGGGCGCGGATTTTAGAGCGGCGGGAAGGCCGGGAGCTGCCCACGGGAATCTGGCTCTACCAGGGGCTTCCCAAGAGCGATAAGATGGAGCTCATCGTCCAGAAGGCCGCGGAGCTGGGAGCTGCCGCCGTGGTTCCGGTGGCCACCAAAAACGCGGTGGTGAAGCTTGATGAGCGCAAGGGGAAGGATAAGGCCCGCCGGTGGCAGACCATCGCGAAGAGCGCCTGCGAGCAGTCCAAGCGCAGCCGTATCATGCAGGTGGAGGAGCCGGTAAGCTTTGCACGGGCCCTGGAGCAGATCAGGGAGCAGAACTTTGATTTAAGGCTCATTCCCTATGAAAACCAGGAGGGCATGGCGGGAACAAAGGCAGCCTTTGAGAGCCTGAGGCCGGGGATGAGGGCCGCGGTGCTCATCGGCCCTGAGGGGGGCTTTGACGAGGAAGAAGTCCGGCAGGCCCAGGCGGCGGGCGTGATTCCGGTGAGCCTGGGGAAGCGGATTTTGAGGACGGAGACGGCGGCCCTGACGGTTTTAGCGGCCCTGATGCTGAAGCTGGAAGGCGGAATATAGAGGAGGAAAGAGATGGAAGCCTATTTTGACAATTCAGCCACCACAAAGGTATTTGACTGCGTGCGGGATATTGTGGTGAAGACCATGACCGAGGACTACGGAAATCCTTCCGCCCGCCATAAAAAGGGCATGGAAGCGGAGCAGTACGTCCGCCGGGCGGCTTCCCAGATCGCCAAAACCCTGCGGGTTCAGGAGAAGGAGATTCTCTTTACCTCCGGCGGCACGGAATCCAACAATATGGCCCTGATCGGCGCGGCCATGGCCAACCGGCGGGCGGGAAACCACTTGATCACCACCCGCATCGAGCACGCTTCGGTGTACAATCCCATGGCCTTTTTGGAGCAGCAGGGCTTTGAGGTCACTTATCTGAAGGTAGACGGGGAAGGACACATCTCCCTAAAAGAGCTGGAGGAATCCATCCGCCCGGACACCATCCTGGTGTCGGTGATGCATGTGAACAATGAGGTTGGAGCGGTGGAGCCGGTGGCAGAGATCGGTGCGCTCATTCACCGGGTGAATCCGGAGATTCTCTTTCATGTGGACGCTATCCAGTCCTACGGCAAGTATGAGATCCGGCCCAAGCGGGAGAACATCGACCTGCTTTCCGTCAGCGGCCACAAGATCCATGGCCCCAAGGGAGTGGGATTCCTCTACATCGACCAGAGGGTGAAAATCCATCCCCTTCTCTACGGCGGGGGCCAGCAGCGGGATCTCCGCTCCGGAACGGAAAATGTGCCGGGCATCGCCGGGCTGGGGGCGGCGGCAGAGGAAATCTACCGGGATCACGCCGGGAAAGTGGAGCATCTGGTGAAGCTGAAAAACCATATGATCACCCGTATGGGGGAGATCCCGGAGGCCACTGTCAACAGCAGGATGGATTTGGAGAGCGCGCCTCAGATCGTAAGCGTCGGCTTCGCGGGGGTGCGCAGCGAGGTGCTGCTTCACGCCCTGGAAGAAAAGGGAGTCTACGTTTCCTCCGGCTCCGCCTGTTCCTCCAACCATCCGGCCATCAGCGGCACCTTAAAGGCTGTGGGAGTGAAAAAGGAGCTGCTGGACTCCACCCTCCGCTTCAGCTTCGGCATGTTTAATACCCTGGAGGAAGTGGATTACGCGGTGGACGTGTTAAAGGAACTGCTGCCGGTGCTCACAAGGTACAGACGGCGCTGAGAAGGGGAAAATGGATGAGCGCAGAGGGGCTCATAATAATACGAGGAGAATTTTGATGAAATATCAGTCATTTTTAATTAAGTACGCGGAGATCGGAACCAAGGGCAAGAACCGCTATATGTTTGAGGATACGCTGATGAAGCAGATCCGCCGTGCCCTTGAGGCTGTGGACGGGGAGTTTGAGGTGACAAAGGAGTCGGGCCGCATCTATGTGACGGGAAATGGCAGCTACGATGACGACGACGTGATCGAGGCCTTAAAGCGGGTCTTCGGCATCGCCGACATCTGCCCCATGGTGCAGATCGAGGACCGGGATTATGAGAACCTGAAAAAGGCCGTGGTGGAATACATGGATCAGGTTTACCCGGACAAGAATCTGACCTTTAAGGTGGCCGCCAGAAGGGCCGATAAGCATTACCCAATCGGCTCGGAGCAGATGAACCGGGATCTGGGAGAGGTGATTTTGGAAGCGTTTCCTCAGATGAAGGTGGACGTCCATCATCCGGACGTGCTGCTTAGGGTGGAGGTGCGCCAGAAGGTGAACCTGTTTTCCGAGATGATTCCTGGCCCCGGCGGCATGCCGGTGGGAACCAATGGGAAGGCCATGCTTCTTTTATCCGGCGGCATCGACAGCCCGGTGGCGGGATATATGATCGCCAAGCGGGGCGTTGTGCTGGATGCGGTTTATTTCCATGCCCCGCCATACACCAGCGAGAGGGCAAAGCAGAAGGTGGTGGATCTGGCCAACCTGGTGGCCCGGTACGCGGGCCCCATCAATCTCTATGTGGTGAATTTTACGGATATCCAGCTGCATATTTATGAGAGCTGCCCTCACGAGGAGCTGACCATCATCATGCGCCGCTATATGATGCGCATCGCCCAGAAGCTGGCGGAGGACGCCGGGGCCATGGGGCTGATTACCGGGGAGAGCATCGGGCAGGTGGCTTCCCAGACCCTCCAGTCACTGGCTGCTACCAACGACGTATGCACCATGCCCGTATTCCGGCCGGTGATCGGCTTTGACAAGCAGGAGATCATCGATCTGTCGGAAAAGATCGGAACCTATGAAACCTCCATTCAGCCTTATGAGGACTGCTGCACCATCTTTGTGGCAAAGCATCCGGTGACAAGGCCGAACATCAATGTGATCCGCAGCTCCGAGAAGCGTCTGGGAGAGAAGATGGAGGAGCTGGTGCGGGAGGCCTTAAATACCACGGAGCGGATTCTCTGCCAGGGAAGGTAAGGCCGGACAAAAAATAAGCTCTGTGGATGGGGAAATCCTCATCCGCAGAGCTTCGGGGATGGAATGAAAACGAACTACACCATGTAGGGCTTTAAGGTTTCCAAGATGGTGTCCAGCTCGGCCTCGGCATGGATATTTAAGTCGATGGGCTTGGACAGATCCAGGCTGAAAATACCCATGATGGACTTGGCATCGATTACGTATCTGCCGGAAACAAGATCAAAATCGGCATCAAACTTTGCAAGATCATTTACAAAGGATTTTACCTTGTCGATGGAATTTAAGGAAATACGAATTGTTTTCATACTTGAAAAACCCTCCTCTTAATGATTGATCTACAGCTTATAATGGGAAAAATTGTCTCTGTAGCCTTATCTTAATAGTACAGACCGGCTATGGAAAAGTCAATAGTTAGATTGCATGAAATAATAAAAAACTGACGGAGGTTGGATTATGCCCAAAGCGGCCCTTCACAATCTGGGATGTAAAGTAAACGCATATGAAACGGAGGCTATGGAGCAGCTGCTCAGAGAGGGGGGATACGAAATCGTACCCTTTGACCAGAAGGCGGACGTTTATGTGATCAATACCTGTTCGGTGACCAATATCGCGGACCGGAAATCCCGGCAGATGCTGCATCGGGCAAAGAAATTAAATCCGGATGCCATTGTGGCGGCTGCCGGCTGCTACGTGCAGGTGGCTGCCGACCAGTTAAAAGCGGATCCGGCGGTGGATATTCTCATTGGGAACAATCAGAAGGGTCAACTGCTTCAGATCCTAAAGGAGTTTCAGGAGAGCGGCGGGGAGGAAGCCTGCCATGTGCTGGATATCGCCCATGAGGGCAGCTATGAGAATCTGCGGCTGGAGAGCCCGGGGGAGAAGACAAGGGCCTTTTTAAAGGTTCAGGACGGCTGCAACCAGTTCTGCAGCTACTGCATCATCCCCTACGCCAGGGGGCGGGTGCGCTCCAGAAAAATCCAGGATGTGGTCCATGAAGCCGCAAAGCTGGGAAAGGCGGGATATCAGGAGGTGGTTCTGACCGGAATCCATTTAAGCTCCTACGGCCTGGATTTTGAGCGGAAGGCGCCTGAGGGCGGCCAGGAGGATTACCAGGCGCTGGGAAAGGAGGGGCGGGGGAGCTTTCTTTTGGAGTTGATCCGCCAAGTGAGCCAGGTGGAGGAGATCCGCCGGATCCGCTTAGGCTCCTTAGAGCCCAGGATTGTCACCCCGGAATTTGCCGGAGCCCTGGCGGCCAATCCCAAAATCTGTCCCCATTTCCACCTGTCTCTCCAGAGCGGCTGTGACGGGGTCTTAAAGCGGATGAACCGTCACTACACGGCCAGGGAATATGAAGAGGGCTGCAAAATCCTGCGGGATGCTTTTGAAAATCCGGCTATTACCACGGACGTGATCGTGGGCTTTCCAGGGGAGAGCGAGGAAGAATTTGAAATTACGCAGCGCTTTGTGGAACACATCCATTTTTATGAGATGCATGTGTTTAAATACTCACGCAGAGCCGGCACACGGGCTGCCCTGATGGCGGGGCAGATTCCGGAGGCGGTAAAGGGGGAGCGCAGCGACCGGCTGCTGGAGCTGGAAAAGAACATGTCCCTTCAGTACCGGAAAAGCCTTTTGGGAACCGTTCAGGAGATTCTCCTGGAGGAGGAGAAAACCATCGGAGGAAAAACCTGGATGACAGGCTATACCAGACAGTATGTGCGGGCCGCTCTTGAGAATGATGGAGGCTTAAAGCCGGGACAGATTCTTAAGGCGCGGCTCACCGCCATGCTGGACGATGAAACGGTTTTGGGAAACATAATTTAAATAATCTATTGCCGAACAGGGAATTATAGGGTAGAATAAGATAGAATACTTAAAGGACGTGATAAAATGGGCAATATAAGAGACACTCAGTATTTTCAGACTGTTCAGGACAAAAAGATGGAAGCCAGCGACGTATTGGAACAGGTATATGTTGCCTTGACGGAAAAGGGGTATAACCCCATTAATCAGATCGTAGGATATATTATGTCCGGGGATCCTACCTATATTACCAGCCATAAGGGCGCCAGAAGCCTGATCATGAAGGTTGAGAGAGACGAGCTTTTGGAGGAGCTGATGGCGGTCTATATTCAGGCAAAGCTGAAGGCGTAAATTAGGAAAAGGGGCGGTTTGCCGGCGGCAAAGAGCAGGGCTGCGAAAGGGGCCCGTTTTGTTGTGCCCGGGGGCCGGAATGGAGAAAAATATGAGAATCATGGGGCTGGATTTTGGCTCAAAAACCGTAGGGGTGGCAGTCTGCGATCCTTTAGGTATCACTGCCCAGATGGTGGAGACGATTTTTCGCGAGAAGGAGAGCAAGCTTCGCAGGACACTGGCGAGAATCGAGGAATTAGTCCGCGAATATGAGATTGAAGCGATTGTACTTGGTTATCCTAAAAATATGAACAATTCCCAGGGAGAGCGGGTGCGAAAGACAGAAGAGTTTCAGGAGAGCTTAAAGAAACGCACCGGCCTTGAGGTAATCCTCTGGGACGAGCGGCTGACCACTGTGGCGGCAGAGCGGGTATTGATGGAGTGCGGGGTGCGCAGGGAAAACAGAAAGGAAAAGGTAGACCAGATTGCGGCGGCGATGATCCTGCAGGGGTATCTGGACTGTCTTAAGAATCAGAATGAATCAGGAAAAGGAACAGAAGACTAAGATTTCGATGACTGCAGATTCGGGGGAATCTGTTGATTTTTATGTGCTGGAAGAGACGCGGATCGGCGGCACGGATTATCTGCTGGCTACGGATGCGCCGGAAGATGAGGATGGAGAGTGCTATATTCTCAAGGATGTTTCCGGGCCTCAGGAGTCGGAAGCGGTGTATGAATTCGTAGAGGATGACGGCGAGCTGGATGTTTTATTTGCCGTGTTTGAAAAGCTGCTGGAGGACGCGGATGTGGAGTTTCAGAAATGACTGGTTTCAGCGCATGGCTGAAAAACTAAAAACAGGAGGAATTAATTTGGAATTAGAAAAACAGAATGCAGCGGTAAACGAAGAGCCTGAGGCGGCTTTGACCCAGGAGGCAAAGGAGGGGGATAAGCGGCGCAGACGCAGGCCCGTTCAGAGCCGTGCTCCCAGACAGGAGAAGGCCCCCCAGGAGGAGAAGCAGGCGGCCCGCCCGGCCCGGCGCAGGCCCAGCGCCAAGAGCCAGGCGGAACGGGAGGGGGCGTCCCAGGCCAGATCAAGGGAGTCGGCCTCCTTTACGCCTGCGCCCAGAGCCTCAAGAGGCCGCAAAAACGGGGCCGGGGAAGGAAAAGGCAAGTTGAAAATCATCCCCTTAGGCGGCTTAGAGCAGATCGGCATGAATATTACGGCCTTTGAGTATGACGACAGCATTGTGATCGTGGACTGCGGCATGGCCTTTCCCGGGGACGATATGCTGGGCATCGACCTGGTGATCCCGGATATTACCTATCTGAAAAACAATTATGATAAAATCAAGGCATTCGTGATCACCCACGGACACGAGGATCACATCGGCGCCCTGCCCTATGTGCTGGAGCAGATTAACGTGCCGGTTTACGCTACGAAGTTGACCATGGGCTTAATCGAGCACAAGCTGGAAGAACGGGGAATGTTAAAAAATACCCGCCGCAAGGTGGTACGTTTCGGCCAGACCGTGAATTTGGGCTGTTTTAAGGTGGAGTTTATTAAAACAAACCACAGCATCCAAGATGCGGCCGCCTTGGCGATCTTCTCCCCGGCGGGCATTGTCCTGCACACCGGCGACTTTAAGATCGACTATACGCCGGTATTTGGAGATCCTATCGATTTGCAGCGCTTTGCGGAGCTGGGGAAAAAGGGCGTGCTGGCTCTGATGGCGGACAGCACTAACGCCACCCGTCCCGGATTTACCATGTCGGAGCGGACAGTGGGCCGAACTTTTGACGCCATTTTCCGGGAGCACACCCATCAGCGGATTATTGTGGCAACCTTCGCCTCCAATGTGGACCGGGTGCAGCAGATTGTAAACACGGCCTATAAATATGGCCGCAAGGTGGTAGTGGAGGGCCGAAGCATGGTGACGGTGATGGATATCGCCATCAAGCTGGGCTATATCAAGGTGCCGGATGGAACCCTGATCGATATTGAGCAGTTAAAGAACTATCCACCGGAGTCCACTGTGTTAATTACCACCGGAAGCCAGGGTGAATCCATGGCAGCCCTTTCCAGGATGGCGGCCTCTATTCATAAAAAGGTGTCCATTATGCCGGGGGACGTGGTGATTTTAAGCTCCACCCCCATTCCGGGCAACGAGAAGGCGGTTTCCAATGTGATCAACGAGCTTTCCATCAAGGGGGCTCAGGTGATCTGCCAGGATACCCACGTATCCGGACACGCCTGCCAGGAGGATTTGAAATTGATCTACTCCTTGGTGCATCCCAGATACGCCATCCCCATCCACGGCGAGTACCGTCACCGCATCGCCCAGCAGGAGCTGGCTCAGTTTATGGGAGTGGACCCGGAGCGGACGGTGATGATTAATTCCGGCGATGTGCTGGCCATCGATTACGACGGCTGCCAGGTAGTGGACCATGTGCCTGCGGGCGGGATTCTGGTAGACGGCCTGGGCGTAGGCGACGTGGGTAACATTGTCTTAAGGGACCGCCAGAACCTGGCCCAGAACGGCATCATTGTGGTGGTGCTGACCCTGGAAAAGAGAAGCAACCAGCTCCTTGCGGGGCCGGATATCGTATCCCGGGGCTTTGTGTATGTGCGGGAGTCGGAGGATCTTTTGGAGGAAGCCCACCGGGTGGTGACTGACGCGGTTTGGGGCTGTCTGGACCGCCATGTCAGCGACTGGGGAAAGATCAAAAATGTAATCCGGGATGATTTAAGCGATTTCCTCTGGAAGCGGATGAAGCGCAATCCCATGATCCTGCCTATTATTATGGAAGTGTAAAGAGATTAAAGGAAGCCTGCCATGAGCAATACGACCAATGATATCAACCGAGTGACCACAACCATTATCAGCGTATCCATCCGTCTGATCGTCTGCGCGCTGGTGATCCTCCTTCTCTATGAGGGGGTCACCAGGGGCTTTGCCTTTGGCCATGCGATTTTCTATGAGGAGGCGGTGGATTCCCCGCCGGGTACCGACCAGGTCTTTACGGTGGAGGAAGGGGATACGGTGGACGATGTGGCCGGCCGTCTGGCGGATCAGGGGCTGATTGCCAATGAGTTTGCCTTCATTTTTCAGAGCCGGTTCTACGAGTACGACGATTTTTACCCGGGAACCTATGAGCTGAATACCTCCATGACCTCAAAGGAGATCCTGCAGGCGCTGAACGTAAAGCCACAGGAGGAAGAGGAATCATGATTACGGATCAAAGAATGACGGAGTATCTCCATTCTCTGGAATCCAGCCAGGGGCCGCTGTGCGACCGGATTGAGGAGGAGGCATTAAAATGCCGTGTCCCGATCATCCGGCGGGAAACGGCGGCTCTTTTAAAAGTCCTGATTTGCGCCTTAAGGCCAAAGCAAATCCTGGAAATCGGGACGGCGGTGGGGTATTCTGCCTTGCTGATGTGCCAGGTTATGCCGGAAAACTGCCGGATTACTACCATTGAAAAGTATGAGAAGCGGATTCCTCTGGCAAGGGAGAATTTCCGGCTGGCAGGGGCAGAGGATAAAATTACATTGCTTGAGGGGGATGCGGATGAGCTGCTGGATGGCCTGTCAGGGAGCCAATTTGACTTTATTTTCATGGATGCGGCCAAGGGGCAGTATCTTGGATGGCTGCCCAAGATTTTAAAGCTCATGCCGGCCGGCGGAATGCTGATGTCCGATAATGTCCTCCAGGACGGGGATGTGGTACAGTCCCGCTTCGCCATTGAGCGCAGGGATCGGACGATTCACAGCCGGATGCGGGAGTACCTTTACCAGCTGAAGCACTGCCCTCAGCTGGAGACGGCGGTTTTGACCGTAGGGGACGGGGTGGCTTTAAGCACCCGTCTGGGAAGGAAAGGATGATAGGATGAGAAAGACGGAGCTTTTGATTCCGGCGGGAAGCCTGGACGTATTGAAAACTGCGGTGGTCTATGGGGCCGATGCGGTTTACATCGGCGGGGAGGCATTTGGCCTTCGGGCCAAGGCCCACAATTTTTCCCTTCAGGAGATGGATGAGGGAGTCCGCTTTGCCCACCAGCATGAGGTGAAGGTCTATGTGACGGCCAACATACTGGCCCACAACCAGGATCTGGACGGAGTGGAGATGTATTTTGAAGAATTAAGGTCCATCGGGCCGGATGCTCTGATTATTTCCGATCCGGGGGTTTTCGCCATCGCGAAGCGGGTGCTGCCCCAGGTGGATATTCACATCAGCACCCAGGCCAACAATACCAATTACGGCACTTTCCTCTTCTGGCATGAGCTGGGGGCGAAGCGGGTAGTGACGGCCAGGGAGTTAAGCCTACAGGAAATACGGCAGATTCGGGAACGGATTCCGGAGGATATGGAGATCGAAAGCTTCGTCCACGGCGCTATGTGCATTTCCTATTCCGGCCGTTGTCTTTTAAGCAACTATTTTACAGGCAGGGACGCCAATCAGGGCTCCTGCACCCACCCCTGCCGCTGGAAGTATGCGGTGGTGGAGGAAACGAGGCCGGGGGAATACATGCCGGTTTACGAAAATGACAGGGGCACCTTTATTTTCAATTCAAAGGATCTGTGCATGATCGAGCATATACCTGAGCTTTTAGAGGCGGGGATCGACAGCCTGAAGGTGGAAGGCAGGATGAAGACCGCCCTCTATGTGGCCGTGGTCGCGAGGGCTTACCGCAGGGCCATTGATGATTACCGAAAGGACCCGCAGCTGTACCGGCAGAATCTGGAGTGGTATAAAGAGGAGATTGGCAAATGCACCACCCGGGAATTTTCCACCGGATTTTATTTCGGAAAGCCCGGAAGCGACTCTCAGATTTATGAGAACAGCACCTATCACAAGAATTATACTTACCTGGGAACCGTTCAGGCTGTGGATGACATGGGACGGGCCAGGATCGAGCAGAAGAATAAGTTTTCGGTAGGGGAGATCATAGAGGTGATGAAGCCGGACGGAACCAATGAAGCGGTTCAGGTACGGCAGATTCTGGATGAGGACGGAGTCAGCCAGGAAAGCGCCCCCCATGCCCGCCAGATGCTGTGGGTGGATCTGGGGATCAGCCTGAAGCCTTATGATCTGCTGCGGCGCAGGGAGGAATAGAACCTGCCATTATGATTACGTCTGATGACGGGAGGTGAGCTCCATATGATCGACGGGATTTTGATTTTGCTGTCTGCTCTCAGCGCAGGTTACTTTTTGATCATTACCATTTACTCAGGGATCGGCACTTCCTTTTCCTTTATCTGGCTGTTTTTCTGTGCCCTGTGCCTGTTTTTATCCTACGGCAGGTGGTATTACGCCAGAAACCTGGAGCGGATTCCCAGATGGGTGCCGGTTTCTGTGGTCACCACCTGCATCGCGGGCCTTGTGATTTTTGGGGCAGTGTGTATTCTGGTCTTTTCCGGCGTGGCGGGGAAGGATCCGGAGGGGATGGATTATGTGATC